>NZ_LT575483.1:1076734-1376734 GCF_900086705.1 Massilibacillus massiliensis
ATTCGGTATTAGCAGACCTTTCGATCTGTTGTCCCCATCTTAAGGGTAGGTTGTCTACGCGTTACTCACCCGTTCGCCACTAAGAATTATTGCTAATTCTCCGTTCGACTTGCATGTGTTAGGCACGCCGCCAGCGTTCGTCCTGAGCCAGGATCAAACTCTCCAATAAATTTATTATTAGAAAGCCCAAAAGGCTCAATAATTATTTTTCTTAAATTAAGAAATTGTTTTTGGAGCGGAAAACGAGATTCGAACTCGCGACCCCCGCCTTGGCAAGGCGATGCTCTACCACTGAGCTATTTCCGCGTTCCATTCATGTTTGTGCTATGAATAGCACCGCACATCTGGCATTTATTACATCTACATTGTTTAGTTTTCAGAGAACACTTTATGTTGCGCTGTGTTGCCTTAGCAACCCTGCGACATTTATATATGTTACCAGGTTTCAAAATCATTGTCAACATCTTTTTTTGAATTTTTAAATTCTTTATTTATAAGAACTTAACATGATTATATCTATCTGATTTTTCTTTGTATATATAACGTCGTCGTTCAGCGACCTTTATTATTATAGATGCATCTTCTTATTATGTCAACACTTTTTCTGAATTTATTCAAAAAAAATTATATATTAAAAAATGCACATACGATATGCTGTAGTATGTGCATTTCTCTGGAATTTATTTAGTTAATTTCAAATAACCAGCTCGACGTAAGATTGGTATAATTCGTATTGCTGTCAAAGCAATTATAATACTTTGTAAAAGATCAAACGTGATATATGGAACAAAACCTACCATCAAGGACGTCATCAGTGTCATTTCTTTATGTAAATAGAAATTGACCATCATATAAAGATATCCAACGCCCAATAAATAAATCAACATTAAACCAGCTATAATGCTTGCAAATACCGGCCAAAATTTAATTTCCGCACTACGATCCACAAACTTTCCTACTATATAAGTGCAACCTGCAAATCCAATTAAATATCCAAACGTGGGCTGTAGTACATATGCAGGTCCGCCACCATTTGCAAAAATCGGAATACCAATCAATCCAATAAATAGATATAAGAACTGTGAATATAAGCCATGTTTTGCACCAAGTAATAAACCCGCATAAGTGCAAAATAAAAATTGTAAAGTGAACGGCACAATAGGTGTTGGAATTTTTATAAATGCACCAATTGCAGTTAGTGCAGCAAATAAAGAAATCAATGTCATTTCTTTTACTGTTAATTTCATTGTAACTGATACCTCCATATTCAATGACTTCTAGAAAAATTCTAAACCTTAAGTACAGGTTTGTCAACTTCATATAAACAACCGGTTAACTATAGATTTATAAAAAGTACAGCTATCTTTATCAGAGCTGTACTTTTTATCAAACACTATTTTTTTTGCGGTTGCCTCATCGGCTATATTACAGTACTCTTTTGGCACCGTAGAATCGCTGTACGAAATAATTGTCATTCATATCACCAATCGCCACTACGCCCTTAGAAAAAGATGTATGGATAAATTGACTATTGCCAATGTAAATTCCTACATGCGATGCACCGGGTTCATAGGTTGTAAAATACACCAGATCCCCCGGCTGAAGCGCTGCTGTTGAAATTGTTCTTCCTTCTAAGAACTGCAAATCGGCAGTGCGCGGCAATGGAATGCCTGCTTTTTGATAAACATACTGCACCAAACCGGAACAATCAAACCCACTATTAGGTGAAGCGCCGCCCCAGACAACCGGTTGACCAATCAGTTCATTTGCAAAAGCTAAAATTTGTGCTGCCCGACTATCTGGTAAAGAAACCAGTCGGGCGTTGATTTGTGCTTCATCGACAATGGGCATAACAGCACTTGCCTGGATAGAATCCATAGATTGCAGAAGCTGGCTATACCCAGAGGTTGAAGCAGAGGCTTCAACGAATGATGTTCCATGAATGAGTGTTCCTGTTAGTATCGTAATCAAAATCCAAGGCTTCATCAATTGCTCCTTCTTTACTATCCATCATATGCGGTATATTTTTTTCCGTAGTCTTTACAAATTGTATTGTGCATTTCAAAATTACAACTCCCACTATAAATTTATTTTTTCATTTTATATTGCTACTGATTTTATGATCCATGATGTTTAATCGATTGCACTGCTGTGTTTACTTCTTCTTTACGATCACGCCATTTATTCCAAACTAAATAAATACATGGTAATACGATAAGTGTCAAAATCGTTGATGTAACCAATCCGCCCACCACAACTGTAGCCATAGGACGCTGTACTTCGGCGCCAGTCCCACTTGCGAAGATTAACGGGAACAAGCCTAGACTAGCAACCAATGCCGTGATGATTACAGGACGCAACCGCGTATGTGCGCCTTCAATGATTGCTTCTTCCAACGATTTATGATCTCGTAAATGTTTAATATACGTTACCATGATTACACCGTTTTGCACTGCAATTCCAAAGAGAGCAATAAAGCCCACCGCTGCGGCGACTGTCAAATAAGTGCCCGTAACATACATAGCAACAATTCCCCCAACTAAAGAGAATGGGATATTCAATAAAATGACGATAGAATCACTGGCTGATTTAAATGTCATATACAATAAGAAGAAGGTTAATACAACGACTGCCGGTACCACAATTGCTAATCGGTCTTTCGCTCGTTGCTGATTCTCATACTGTCCTGTCCATTTTATAGAATATCCAGGCGGCAATTCGACCTTCTCTTTTATTACCTTATTGGCTTCGTCAACAAAACTAACGACGTCGCGTCCTTTGGTGTTCATTTGCACACTCATTCGATAAACACCATTTTCACTACTAATCATTGAAGGACCATCTACGATTTGAAATTGTGCGACTTCACCTAATGGTACATATGCACCACTTGCTGGTTTTGCTGCTGAAGCTGCTGGCGCAGCGCCCATACCAGCCCCCATCCCGCCAGTGCTTTGTGATGAAGAAAGTCCACCGGTTACTGGAATAAGGATGTTTTGCATAGCATTAATAGATTCTCGATTTTCACGGTTATAACGCACTAAGACATCAAACCGTTTGCGATCTTCGATCGTAGTTGTAGCAGATTTACCTCCGATAGCCAGCTCAATGGCATCTTCTACATCAGCAACATTCAGTCCATAGCGAGCTATTTTATCTCGATTCATTTGAATTTCAAGATAGGATGCACCAAATACTCGCTCAGCCAGCAAATCGCTGACGCCTGGTACGGTGCTTAACGCCTTCTCAATTTCAAAGGCTTTTTGCTGCAAAATCTTAAGATCTTCACCATAAAGTTTGATCCCAAGCTCCGTTCGAACCCCGGTAGTGAGCATAGACAATCGTCCGGAAATAGGTTGCGTAAATGCTAAATTCAAGCCAGGAATACTCCCAAGTTTTGTTTTCATTTCCTGTTCGATCATTTCTTTCGTCATTCCCGCTCTCCATTGCTCTTTCGGTTTTAACGTGACAATAGTTTCAATCATACTAATCGGTGCCGGATCCATCGCAGATTCGGCTCGTCCCACTTTACCTACCGACATATCCACTTCCGGAATCTCCATAATGACTTTGTCCATAGTTTTAGCTGATTCCAGAGCCTCTGTTAAAGAAACACTCGGCAGCATAGTCGGCATAACTAGAAATGTACCTTCGTCTAATTCAGGCATAAAGGTAGTTCCAATGCGTGTCAATAAGGAAAAGCCTGCAAGCATAATAAAGACCGCGACTATAATCGTACTTTTATAATGCTTCATAACCGTTCTTAAGATCGGCACATACCATTGATGCATCTTAGCAACGATCCACGTATCTTTTTCTTGAACTTTTCCCTTTAGTAACAAGGTGCATAGTACAGGTACAAGCGTAAACGCTAAGAGTAAAGAGCCCGCCATAGCAAAAGATTTTGCCCAGGCCATTGGCGTATATAATTTTCCTTCTGTACCAGTCATCGTAAACACCGGTAAAAAAGTAACAATAATGATGGTAATAGAGAAGAATATTGGTGCGGCCACTTCTTTGGCTGCTTCGAGTGTCACATCAATAATATTTCGTCGTCCATGATCTTCCGCTAAATGTCTAAAAATATTCTCTACCATAACAATGGCCGCATCTGTCATAACTCCAATTCCAATCGCAATTCCACCAAGTGACATTAAATTGGCTGATAAATGGATTTGTTTCATGGCGATTAATGCAATTAAGATGCCGATCGGAATTGCACTTGTTACGACAATACTAGAGCGAACGTTCCCCAAGAAGATAACAACGATAACAGATACTAAAATAAATTCTTCAATTAATGCCCGTGTTAAAGTATTCACTGCCTTTTTTACTAACTCAGTTTGATCATAAAATGGTACAATGCGCATACCTTCCGGCAATGTTTTTTGAATTTCAGCTGTTTTAATTTTGACTTGATCAATTACATCCAACGTATTTTCTCCCATACGCTGAATCACAATTCCGCCCGCTGCTTCATAGCCGGATTTAGTCAATACACCCCGACGAAAATCTGGACCAGTGCTTACACTCGCTAAATCTTTGATATAAATGGGTACATTATTATTTTGGGTAACAACAATATTTTTAATATCATCAATGGATTGAATAAGACCCAAGCCACGAATAATAAATTCTTGACCGTTTTGCTCAACAACTTTGGCACCAACGTTGGCATTGTTACTGCTAAGTGCTCCAAATACCTGATTAAAAGTGACACGGTAGTTTTGTAATAAGTGCGGATCCAGATTGATTTGGTATTGCATCACATAGCCGCCGATACTGGCAACTTCAGCTACTCCATCTACGGCACTTAACTGCGGTTTTATGGTGAAATCTTCAATGGTGCGCAGTTCTGCCAGATTATGACGGTCACTTTCCAAGGTGTACATAAAAACCTGTCCCATCGGTGTGCTGACCGGTCCTAAGGAAGGTTGTACGCCACGAGGCAGCCTTGGAATCGCCTGCTGCACCTTTTCATTCACAATTTGGCGCGCAAAATAAGGATCAACGCCATCTTCAAAAATTACCGTAATAAGCGACATTCCGAAAGACGAAGATGAACGTACTTCTTTAACCTTCGCTAAACCTCTCAAAGCAGTTTCCAGCGGATAGGTAACCTGATCTTGAATTTCTTGTGGTCCGCGGCCCATCCAGTCGGCTGAAACAAGCACCTGATTTTCACTTAAATCAGGATACGCATCAATAGAGGTGTCTCGTACTGTAAAGGCGCCCCAAGCAATCACCAGTACAGTAGCTACCAAAATAATCATACGATTTTTCACAGAAAACTCGATTAATCTATTTAACATACTGTTCCTCCTTACTGTCCACCATGATTACTGTGTTCATTTCCAACAGCAGTAGAAGGTGTTGACATAGGTTCTGCCTGCTTCGCGTTTTCTCCACCATCATGTCCGCCGTGTCCAGCATGACTGCCAAAATTGCCAAGTTTAGTTTGTGAGTCAATAAGGAAAGTCGCAGCAGTCACCACCGTTTCACCCGGTTGCAGTCCGGACAAGATTTGAACATCCCCCTCTGCCTCTTTGCCGACAACTACATCGCGCTTCACAAAAGTATCCTCACTTTGGGCAACAAAAACAATTGTGCGATCACCAGTATCAAGGATACTAGATTCCGGGATGGCGATACTTTCTCCCAATGGTATTTGTATGTCAGCATTTACAAACATATTTGGCTTTAACTTTCCACTGTCATTTATCATATTGACTCTCACTTTGACTGTTCTTGTGGCATCATCAAGGATAGGGTTGATAAAGCTCACTTGTCCATTAAAAGTTTCGCCCGGATACGCTCCGTTCGTTACTACAACCGGTTGTCCGATCTGAATATCGGCTAAATCTTTTTCGTAGATGTCCACATACATCCAAACTGTAGATAAATCAGATAAACTATATAGTTTTTCACCTGGCATAATATAGGCGCCCGGCAATAAAAGTTTTTCTAAAACAGTGCCGCCGAACTGTGCGTAAACGGTCATATTATCATTTGCCTGTCCAGTCTGTTCTAACTGATAAATCTGATCTTCGGATACACCTAACAATTGCAGTTTCCGCCGTGCCGACTCCAACAATTGATTGTTGATTTGCACTACATCTTTACCGGCATTTTTGAGTTTTTCTACACTACGCATCGCTAACAGATATTCTTCTTGCGCTGCTATATAAGTGGGACTATATACTGAGGCAATCGCCTGTCCTGCTGCAATCACATCTCCCTCAGCAGCCACATATAATTGATCAATTCTACCTTCGACTCTGGAGGTAATATAAGTTCTTCCAGTCTCGTTCATCGCAATCTTACCGGTAGTTTTTATGTTTTTAATCAGAGGTTTCATTGCAACTTGTACCGTCTGCACCCCTGCTAACTGTCTGGCTTTTGCATCTAGTGTTACGGTATCGCCCATCGCCATCACAGAACTACCGCTCATTTGATGTCCGGAGTGGTCCATCATCGCCGCAGGCTGTTGCTGTCTATAAGCGTAATATCCTGCTGAACCAGCAACTAATACACCAGCAGTGACACCGATAATCAGCTTCTTTTTTCTTGAAAGTTCTTTTATCATGCTACATGTTTCCTCCATTCAGATCATTTATCATGGCTTTACCCCGCCGTCAAACAGTGGCTTTCCTACTGATTTTTCTATATTTGCTACAGCTTTTTCATAATCTACATGTGCTTTATAATAATCCGCCTTCGCATTTTGCAAGGCATTCAGGCTATCTAAAATTGCCATAAAATCAACCTTTCCATTGGTATACCCGACGACACCCGCCTGATAACTTTGTTCCGCTTGAGGAATCACTGTATCTTTATATAACTTGATACGACGCCATGCAGATTGTGCTTCGGTCAACGCCATTTGCAGATCTAATTCACTCATATTTCTCATATTATTTAAAGAAGCTTGAGCGGCATCAAAATTGGCAGTGGCCGCTTTAACCTCTCCGGCATTTTTATCTTGCCAGATTGGCAGCATAATCATGACACCAACTTGCCACGTATCGGGCTGCGCCCCCATTCCGTCTGATTTTCTTTGTTTGTAGGAAAGATTAAACTGATAATCCGGTAATTGCTGTTTTTCGGCTAATTCTATACCGTTTTTCGCCATTTTGACTTGGCTTTCCATACTCATTACCGAAGGCTTCGATTCTTGCGCCTCTTTTTGTAAATCAGCAAAGTTAAAGTTAGGATCTGGTGCAGTGAATTGTTCTTGTACCGTCAAGATTGTATCCGCCGACCGCCCCATTAAAGTATTTAAACTCGCTTTGGCGACTGCTTCCATCGAAGTCATATTTAATAAATCCGTGGTCATTTTGGAAAATTCGGTTTGTGCCTTTAGCGTATCTTGCATAGACACCATCCCTGTAGCGTAATTGACTTGGGCAATCTGGGCAAGCTGTCCCATAAGTTGTTGGCTCTCCTTCCCGATTTCTAGTGCTTTACTCGCATAGAGCAAGTCATAATAAGCTGCTTTCGTCGATGTATAGATTTCCATTCGTTTGTCTTGATAATTTGCTTTGGCCATCTCTGCATCGCTACCGGCCATTTTCCCCATAGCCTTACGTTTAGCGGGGTTCATAATATCCTGCGTTAGACTATATTCAGTCATCATACCATCAAATGGATTTAGGCTATCTTTAGGAATATCGTCTTTCATAATTCCAAGTTGAGGATTTTCTAAAGCTGTCGCCAATGTAATACGCGCTTGTTTTTCCTCCCAACGTTTCTGACTCTCTATCACGGATGGATTGTTTTCTAATGCGGTATCGATAGTCTCTTGCAGTGTCATTGTCTCTTGGTTTTCGGCCGCCATAGCAGAAGGCATTGCCATCCAGACGGCCAAAACGCCTGTCAATACGAGCGCTTTTGATGTTAAATATTTTGTCGTCTTTAACATTTCTTCTCTCCTTTTTAGTGAACAAACTCCCTTGTTACAGATCTCTGTATTATATATATTTACTACTATACAGACCTAATTTGAAGAAACGATGAAGATATTTCGAATAAGTTATGAATTTTATCTAGTTTTCTATCTTCATACAATAAATAAGGCTCTTCCGATTGGAAGAGCCTTATTTATTGTATCTGCTATTGTATTTGATGATGTGCTGCGTGGTCATTTGTACTGCTTTGCGCCTGATCAGTTGATTGTTCCTGTTGTCCTTCAGCAGCAAATGCTGTCGTCATTAGAGGTGTAGCGGCAGAGCCTGCTATTATACTTCCCATGATCATAGCAAAAACAATACGTGTTATTTTTTTCCTCATGCGATTCATCCTTCCATCGTCTATTTTCTACTTATATATCTGAACAGCCCGTTTTACTTTTTTTACTTCATTTAGGTTCGCTTCTTTATACCTCTTCACCACGTATAATTAGTAAAACTTTGACTGATGTTATTTGGTTTCATATTCGCTTGTCGACTCTTTCTTCTTATGTAGCATCCCTTTCATCATCAATATATGCAATAACGGACAGAGTAAAAATACTAAATAATTGGCGGCCCCGGTATAACCACTTATATTGAAAAGCAACAGTATACCAATTGGCGCTAAACAGCAAGCGAGCATCATGAGCAAGTGTTTCAATCCCCTGCCGTTCTCTTGCTGCTGTGTCGCATGATTTTCCTTCTGATTATGTTGTGGCGTTTTCTTACAACATTCCATTCTTTTTTCCTCCTTCATTACGATTGGACATCATACAGTGCGCCGCAAAATTCGTCATTCCAGCGTCAATTGTAAAATTTTCAAAGAAATGACACCCCCGCATAGAATTCTGTATTTTATCCTGATGCCGCTGTCGTCTTATCATCTTTTATGCTACTAGGCTCCTCTGTAACAGGAAACTTTATTTGTATTTATCATACCAAGCTGTTGTGAAGATATGATGAAAATCCGTTGAAGAACTCATGCGTTTTTTATCATAGACCACCGCTTCATTCTACTCATAAAAAAACAGCGAATAAACTGCAGTCATTTTACAATTCCTGCTCATTTTATTCGCTGCTTTCATTTAAATTAACGCTATTACTTTACCGTCTTTTCAATGGGTAATAGCACTTGAAAAATACTTCCGGCGTCAACGTTGCTGTCAACCGTGACTTTTCCTCCGTGATTTTCCACTAATTGTTTGACAATCGCCAATCCAATTCCCGATCCACCGCTTTTGCGATCACGGGATTTATCCCCTCGATAGAAATGATCAAAAACATACGGCAAATCTTCGTGAGAAATTCCTTGCCCGTTATCTTGAATAGAGATTTTTAGCCACGATTGGCCGTTCTCCATTAAAACTGCCGTAGATACTAAAATGCGCCCTTGAATCGGAGAATAACGAATTGCATTGACTAAAATATTATAAAAAACCTGATTCATCCGATCTGCATCGACTGATATCTCTGGCAAATCGTCCATTAGATCACATTCTATGGGAATCTGCTTCTCATCTGAGAGAGGTTTAAGCATTATAATCGTCCGTGCGATCAACTGATTCATATCTGTTGGAACTTTCTCCAAAGCCAACTGTCGAACCTCCGCCAAAGATAAATCTCGCAAATCTTTGATTAAACGATTTAAACGTACCGCCTCTTCATGAAGCGAACTTAATTGTTCTTTACTGGTTTCAATGACACCATCCATCATTCCTTCTAAGTTTCCCTGGATGACAGCCAATGGGGTTCTGAGTTCGTGGGCAATATTTGCCAAGAGCTGCCGTCTAAGTTTCGTATTTGTCTCTAAAGTTTGTGACATCCGATTAAATATAACGACTAAATTGCCTACTTCATCATTGGTTTCCGTTATGACAGTTTGCCCCAAGTTGCCTTTTTCAAGTTCTTCTGCGGCATGACCTAATTTACGAAGTGGAATTGTAATACTGCGTGCAAGAGCATAACTGGCTGCTAAGCCGATTGCCATAATGCCAATGCCTACCCAAATTAAAGATTGATGCACAGAAGCGAGAAACGTTTCCTCTAAAGGCCCCATGACAACTGTCATTTCCGATGAATTTGCAGCTTGCCCCATAATTCCGTGGTTCATTCCCATATGTTGTACAACTAAATATTCCTGAAACAAACCAGACATTTGTTCATTTGCTAAATAAATCAGCAAAAAAACAGTAATCGCAATAGATAAAAACATTAACCCAGTAATACGATAAACAATACTATTCATTTTTATCACCAACAAATTTATAACCGATCCCATATACCGTGATGATATATTGCGGTTCTTTTGGATTTAACTCCAATTTACGACGTAAGTTTTTTATATGCGCGTCAATCGTTCTTTCATATCCTTCAAAAGTATACCCTTGCGTTTGTTCGACGATTTGCAAACGGCTAAATACCTTTCCTGCATTACCTGCCAGTAGTTCCAAAAGTTTAAATTCTGTAGGAGTTAATTCCAGGATCTGCTCTTTGCGTGTTACTTGATAACGTTCTAAATCTATCGTAAGATCGCCAGATTTTATCATGCTGACTTGGGTCAAATTTTTATAAGTTCGGCGCAAAATTACTTTTGCTCTCGCAACGACTTCCTTGGGGCTGAAAGGTTTGCTGACATAATCATCCGCACCGATTTCAAGGCCAATCAATCGATCACTTTCTTCATCTCTCGCTGTCAGCATAATAATCGGAATATCATTATCACGTCGAATTCGCCGACATACTTCCCAGCCATCAAGTCCTGGCAGCATTAAATCAAGAATCATAATATCTGGTTTTCTTTGCTTGACTTCCTGCATTGCAGCTAAACCATCGTTGGCTGTATAGGTAATAAATCCATCTTTTTCAAAATAGGTTTTCAGCAGCTGCACTAATTTTATATCATCATCAACAATTAATACCGAATATTGTGCCATCAATATCATCCTTTCACAGATCGTGCTATTTTATAGTTCTTGCTTCAGCAATTTTATCCTTCTACCAATAAGATTTTCAAATTTTTATTGCTTATACTAAGCAATAAAGCGACCCTTTCTTTTGAAAGTGTCGCTTTAAATAAAATTTTACGAAAATTACATCTTATGCTGCATATGTTGCATTTGTTGTCCGGTTTCAGTTGGATTCCATCCCATAATCGTTGGGTCGACCATACCAAAAACCATAGCGATGTGCGTCACAACAAGAAATACAGCTAAAATAATGAAATGAAGTTTCATTTTTTCACTTTCTGATTTATTTTTGAAAATCAGGCCAAGGTCGATTAAGGCAATCGTGAACAATGGAATTACACCACTGAGATACGCACCTACTGCAAGTATATCCGCCGGTCCACGCCATACAATATTAGGAACAACCGTAGTCGTAAGATTGATAAAAATGCCTAAAAAATAGAAACCTAAAACAATACCCAAGAATCTATTCCAAGTTTTCCATGCTCCTGGATTAGAGTTACGCGAAAATATTGTAAAAAGCTCGGTGATCGTAAGAGCTTCTGCTAATGCTACCGGAATTACCATATACATAATAAGATTCCATGGCTGATTGGTCGCCAATAATTCCATATAATGTGTCATAACCATATTCTAAATCTCCTCCTATATCAGCCTCAATACAAATTTTTCAACTTGTATTGAGGCTGCACAATGCTTCGATCCTAAACTAACTAAAAATTTTTGTGATTCTCATTTTCCCTAACGTGCATTCTTTTCAGATTGCATCATATCAATCATGATTCGCTTCATTTCCGGATCATTTGCCATCATGTCTTTCATCATTGTTCTCATATTGTTTTGCATTTCCGGACTCGCCATCATTTCCCCACAGTTCGTTTGCTCCTGCTGCGTCATCTGTGTCTGTTTTGCTGGTGTAGTTTCAGCTTCCGCTGCACTACTAACTCCATACGATATTCCTAATACAGACGCTGTGATCAAGCCGCCAACGATCCATGCTGTAAATTTATTTTTCATAAACGCTCACGCTCCTTTTATTTCAGCTAAGATTTTATTTTCATCACTTAACTTGTTTTTATCTTACCAATAAAATGTGAAGAACCTGTGAAGAACTTGTGAAGAAACTCTGCTTTTTTGGCAGGCAAATACCGCTTTGCCGCCCAGTTTTTTCTAATTAAATCCGCTTTTATCTAAAACGTAAAATGAGCACATCCTCAAACAGTTCTAAACTGCAGAAAATGTGCTCATCCATAGGATCGATCATTTTATCCTTATTTTATTTCTCTTGCCAAACGCATCCCATTGAGTGTTACTAAAATTGAAGCGCCTGTATCTGCCAGCACAGCCAGCCATAAGTTTACAAAACCAAAGAAAGTACCAATTACAAATAACAGTTTAATCGCTAACGAAAAACTTACATTTTGCTTAATAATATCAATCGTTTTTCGACTAAGGTTCATGACATACGCTAATTTACTCAAGTCATCAGACATAAGTGCAATATCCGCTGTCTCCAACGCCGTATCCGACCCTGCTACCCCCATAGCGATACCAACAGAAGCCGTAGCCAAAGCCGGGGCATCGTTGACGCCATCGCCAATCATAGCTACACTGCCATATTGTTCTGCCATTTTTTTCACAGCAGTTACCTTATCCTCTGGCAGCAATTCACTATAAAAATCATCGATATGAAGTTTTTCCGCAATCGTTGCAGCGACTTTTTTATTGTCCCCGGTTAGCATTGCCAATTTATGCACACCCGCAGAACGTAAGGCAGCTAAAGCCTCTGCGCTATTGCTCCGTAACGTATCGGAAACAGCAATCATCCCCATGATTTGCTCTTTTGTACCGATCAACATCACTGTCTTACCTTGCTGTTCCAATTGCAATAATTGCGCTTCATAAGCAGAAATAGAGAGTCCAAGTTCTTCAAATAAACGATGATTTCCAACATAAATGGTTTTTCCATCTACATCACCTTGCGCACCTTTACCGACAAGTGCTTTAAATTGTGTAGATGCTTGCCAAGCTTTAGCACCTACTTCATCAACTATAGCTTTTGCCAATGGATGCTCTGACCATTTTTCCACTGCAGCTGCCAAAGTTAATACTTCCTCCTTAGACAGACTAGAGAACGTGACTACATCAGTTACCCGAGGTTTGCCAATCGTCAGTGTGCCTGTTTTATCAAAGGCTACAGATTGAATGCGCCCCATGTTCTCCAAATGCGCTCCGCCTTTAATCAGTACACCATGACGTGAAGCATTTCCAATCGCAGACACAATAGAAACGGGCGTTGAAATCACTAAAGCACAAGGGCAAGAAATAACCAATAATACAAGTGCCCTATAAAACCAAACATCAAACGGCTGATTGAATACCATGGAAGGAATAAACATCAAGCCTAGCGATATAAGAATAACAGCCGGGGTATAATATTTAGCAAATACATCTACAAACTGCTGCATAGGCGCTTTTTCCGCTTGGGCTTCTTCAACCATATGCATAATTTTTGCCAGCGTAGAATCCGCCGCTAATTTTGTTACGGTAATTTCCAACGCCCCCTGTTCATTGACTGTTCCCGCATATACTACATCGCCAGTTTGCTTTTCCACCGGCATGGATTCCCCTGTGATTGGAGCTTGATTTACCGTAGAAATACCACTCAGCACATTGCCATCCATCGCAATTCGTTCACCCGGTTTCACAATGATGACATCACCTACAGAAATTTCTTCTACCGCTAATCTCACTACTTCACCATTTCGCCTTACAAATGCTTCTCTAGGCGCCAGTTCCATTAGCGCACGGATTGATGAACGCGTTTTATCTAAAGTGTAAGCTTGCAAAGCATTTCCTAATGAAAACAGAAATACAACAGTCGCCCCTTCACTCCATTCTCCGATCGCCACCGCACCAATCGCTGCAATCGTCATAAGAAAATTCATATCCATTGTCAAACTTTTTAAACCAAACAAACCACTTCTTGCCACATGATACCCACCGGAAACCATGGCTGTTAAATATAAGACAATACAGATAGTTTCATTGATTCCAAGCCATTCTAACACCATCGCGATCGATAAAAATATCCCGGATGCAATTGTCGCCAAAGTTCTTGGTTTACGCCACCAAACGCTAGATGTCTGCACACCTGCTATAGCACTCTGACCATCTTCAACTGCCTGATAACCAGCTTGCTCTACAGCTTTGATAATGTCAGCATTGGTTAAAGTATGCTCAACTGTTAATTTTCCTGCACCAAAGTTTACCGTAGCAGTCCGTACACCTGATAAAGCTGCTATTTTTTTCTCTAATTTTGCTGCACAATCACCACAATCCATGCCTTCAATTCTAAATACAGAGATATCCTGGTTTGTTGCTATTTCTCTACCTGTTTGCGGCATCACCGCACTATAGCCAAAACCGCTGACCGTTTTTGTAATCTGCTCTACGCCCAAAATCGTTTTATCATACACAATTTTCAACTTCGCCGTTGCAAAATTCACCTGTGCTTCGTTTACGCCAGCAAGTTTTTTTAGTCCCTTCTCCAATTTGGCCGCACAATCAGCACAATCAAGACCTTCTATAGCAAACGTAGCATTGATAAAGTTATCCCCTTCTGGGGCTATGACCTCTTTCTCATTATCAATAGTTTCATGAGAATTATGGCAGCAGCCGCAATGGCATGCCTCATGTTTCGTTGTCATTCCACTCATCTCCTTGTCTAAACCAGTATCTATTATTTTGTTAAACTACCTATATAATATTCAACCAACCTTCAGATTTGCTTCAAAGCAAATTGCAATGACCATATAATGGATATTGCCACCCCTATTGCCGTACAACAATACCTGTTCAGCATTTACATATTCTCCTCGCCTCACACGTTTGACCTATTACAGGATTGAAATTCATCTTGAATACGGTCAAAATTACAATATATATTTGGGCTAAACTTCATCCCTTAACATATGATTATATGTTCATATGTATATAGTAATAGACCACAAATAGTTTTGTCAAGTCTTTTATTTCATAAAAATAATGTTGGAGCAAGCATCGATGTTCGCTTACCCCAACATTATGAATTCGAATTCTGTTGTACTTCTTAATCGTATAAAGTTTCAAATCATGCAGATTCGGCTATTCTTCATACCATAGTTATTCGGTCTTATCATTTACCACTTTTCTCACTAATACACGCGTTACTCTCATATTATCCACTTCTTCAATTACAAACATGTAATCAGCGTAATCAACTTCTTGCCCAATACGCGGCGGCATTTCCACGCGGGATGACATCCAGCCGCCAAATGTATCAACATGCGAAGCCTCCAGATCCAACGCAAACACTTCATTGATTTCCCCAAGCAGCAGCCGTCCATCTACTGAATGAAGCGCATCATCTCGCAACTCAATCGCAGGACGCTCTTCATCAAACTCATCTTGAATTTCACCAACGATTTCTTCCAAAATATCTTCGACCGTGACCAGTCCAGCCGTACCGCCGTATTCATCAATAACAATCGCAATTTGCACGCGCTTCTTTTGCATTAATTTTAACAATTTACTGATTGGCATCGTTTCCGGTACAGCCAAAATCTCTCGTACCATTGTCCGTAATTCACGCACTTCACCTTTGGCCAGCACCGCCATAAAATCCTTGATATGCACAAAGCCGATAATGGTATCTTTGTCCGGATCGCAAACCGGATAGCGAGTAAGCTGTTCATCTAAAGCCTTTTCCATATTAACAGCAAACGAATCCTCCACATAAAGACAAACCATGTCGGTACGCGGAATCATAACCTCGTTTACATGTCGTTCAGCAAAGTCAAAAATATTATCTACATAAGTCAGCTCTGTATGATTGATAAATCCCTGTTGATGACTTTCTTCCATCAAAATCCGGATTTCTTCCTCTGTATGCGCTGCCTCATGTTCACCGACCACTTCAATCCCTACTGCCCGCAAAATTCTGTTGGCAATACTATTTAAGATCCAAATGATCGGAAACATTAACTTGTAAAACGCAATAAGCGGTACTGCTGTCCATATCGTTACGCTGTCCGCCTTTTGAATAGCTAACGATTTTGGAGCCAATTCACCGAGAATAATATGCAGTGCCGTAATAATTGAAAAAGCAACAGCAACAGCAACGGTATGAATCATTGCTTCTGATAAACCGAACTCTACCAATATCGGTCCTATCAACAACGCAATTGCTGGTTCCCCAATCCAGCCAAGCCCCAGAGATGCCAGCGTAATCCCCAGCTGACAAGCCGATAAATAGGCATCTAAATTATCCACCAATCGTTTCGCGTATTTTGCCTGCATATGCCCTTCCTGCAGCAAAGTATCAATACGCGTACTGCGTACCTTAACCATCGCAAATTCTGCGGCAACAAAGAAACCATTTAATAAAACTAGAAAAATAACTAGAAATAGATTCCACAAAATAGACACTGGGTCCAATAAATCCCGATTCACCTAACTTTAGGTAAAATCGGTTCACCTCCTCTTGTAAGTCGAATAAACTATCTTAAAATTTCCCTATATCTCAATCATGTATAAATTGTTATCCTAAAAACTCGATATATATTTCTCGAGAAACAAAAGTATCGTAGTTCCTCTATATTAGGATAGCAACCTTACATTAATTTACCATTAGACCAAGATTAAAATTAAATTAGAATCGTTGATTTCTTTTATACTGAAAAACGCCATGTGTATAACTAGCAATATTCAACTTTTCTACAACAATCCTATCTTAATATGCCTACTGCAAAGGAATATATACCGTTCGCTATACGTAACTTTCGTTTAGCCATAGGATGTAACTGCCGCAAAATTTCACTGCTTTGTTCCTGCACCTTCTATTCATTCATCCTATTCTTCACTGCCTTTCGCCGCCTCCACCACCAACTCCCTAAATAGATGCCTATGATTACCAAAATCACCAAGGAAAGTCTAACTAAATTCTGCTCATAGGTAATAAGATCATGCCCAATCACGACCTCTAAAGTCACAGCTGGAAATTTTCCAATCATCGTTGCCAACACATAGTCTCGGAAACGAATGCTGCTCAACGCCCCCAACGCCGTAATAATTCCCGATGGGAAATATGGCAGCGACCGTGCTGCCAACATCATCTTAAAACCATTGGCTCCACTAAAGGTATCAATTTTTTGCAGATACTTGCTATTGGCGATTAATCGCTCCGCTGTTTGTCGTAAAAAACGGCGCATCAGCCAAAAGCTGATGATTACCCCTATACATTCCGCCAACCAAGATATGATCACGCCGGGAAGCAGACCGAATACTACCCCATTCGCAGCAGAGATAAAAATAGTCGGCAAAAAACCTAACACATTAATGAATACATCAATTAAAATGCTGACGATCATGGCCCATATACCATAAGACCGTAATATATCGACAATCGCTTGAATATCGCCACTAGTTAAAAGATATCCTATCTGCAGATAAAGATCCGGATTAAACCAGTGAAGGGCACCCAACACAACAACGAGCAACGTGCCCACTCCAAGTTTGATATAGGTTTCTGCCTGTAAACATTTATATTTATCATTCATGGCACACACCTCAGCTCTATAAATAATCGATTTTCAGGTCAAGACCTGCAACCGACAGAAACTTACTGACATTATACTCTTTTAGCATAAACAGATAACATTACATCCTTATTAGAAGAAGATTAAAATTGAATTAAAAATGCTGCTAGATAGAGAAAAAATAAATTTAGATATAGTACAATACATATATAAACAATTTTTTAGGAGGTCCCGCATGAAAACAGAGACTATCCTTATCGTTGAAGATGAGTGGAAAATTGCCCGCTTCATGCAAATGGAACTGGCTCATGAAGGTTACCACACTGAGATTGAAACAAATGGCCGCCGTGCATTAGATCGCATTATACAAGAAAATTTCAGTCTGATACTTTTAGATATTATGCTGCCAGAAATGGATGGCGTAGAAATTTGCCGGCGTGTACGGCTGGTTTCTGACATTCCAATTATTATGGTCACCGCGAAAGACGATATCCAAGATAAAGTCCATGGACTCGACACTGGTGCTGATGACTATTTAACCAAACCCTTTGCTATTCAGGAATTGCTTGCCCGCACGAGGGCTGCCCTGCGCAAACATACGAAATCTCAACAAAAAGTAGATGAACTTCGTTTAAAAAACATTGTATTGTTTCCCAGCCGTTATGAAATACAAGTCGACAAACAAACTGTAGAATTAACAAAAAAAGAATATGATCTCTTGGAATATCTTATCCGCAACAAACATGTCGTATTGGATCGTGAACAAATTCTCCAGAAAGTCTGGGGATATGATTATACCGGTGACACCAACGTTGTCGATGTCTATGTACGCTATCTGCGCAGCAAGCTAGACGAGCGCTTCCAAGAAAAGTACATTCACACAATTCGGGGAGTCGGCTATGTTGTTAAAGAATAAACAATTATCCATATCGATAAAATTAACACTTTTATACGCCGCAATGTTGTTTTTCATTTTATTATTGACCAATGTACTGACTGTGGTTGGTCTATACCATGTCTTATATACCCAAGCAAGCACTGATATCGCCAGCAGTGCAAAACAGCTGCAACAACACTTAGATGAAGGCAATCCCGTGGATCAAACCCTTTTAGCTGAAAACCTACTCGTGCCAAATGTAATTTTAAAAATACTCGATGAACAACAGCATTTAGTCGTAGACAGTGCCCCCGATCTTTCCAGCAGTACCGAACCTCTTGGAAAAGAAGTCACCGCACAGGATCTGCTCGAATTTTTCTTAACACAAAGTACCAATCTCCGTCTTGTCTATATTGGGAATACTTATTATTATGATGCTGCTTATACCATTCAGCAAAATGACCATGTCTATCAACTTCATCTGCTAACGGCCTTGACTGAACAAACGCATTTTTTGAAAACCTTAACCAAAATTCTTAGCGCGACCAATCTAATCGGCTTGCTGATTGCGATCCTTTCCGGCACTTTCATCAGCCGCAAAATTCTGCATCCCTTGCGCAATATCACTGCCACCGCCCAAGAAATTCAGGTAGACGACTTGGGAAAACGCATTCCTGTTAGTCATAGCGGTGACGAATTCGATGAACTGGCAAAAACTTTCAATCATATGCTTACTCGCCTTCAAACAGGTTTTAAGCAACAGCAACGTTTTGTCGCCGATGCCTCACATGAACTCAGAACACCGATTACTGTCATCAGCGGCTATGTCAATATGCTGGATCGCTGGGGCAAACAAGAGCCGCAGGTCTTAGAAGAAGGATTGGATGCAATCAAGTCGGAAGCCGCCAATATGAACAATCTGATTGAAAAACTTTTGTATCTTGCCAGAGCCGATCAAGGCAAGCAACACCTCCAAAAAACTGAATTAGAATTTGCTCCTTTTCTTGAAAACATTTTTCAAGAAACCCGCATGATCGCTTCCCAGCACCGCGTTATCCTCGCTGCCAATGCACCCGTCATCATCACGGCTGATGAATCTTCAATCAAACAAATGCTTCGCATTTTCATTGAAAACAGCATCAAATATACACCGCCCGGAGGTACCATCACCCTTGCTTCACAGCAAAATGGACAATTTCTCGAAATTACCATTGCCGACACAGGTATTGGTATCCCTTATGAAGACCAACCTAAAATTTTTGATCGCTTTTACCGAGTCGATAAATCTCGTTCCAAAACTACAGGCGGCAACGGATTAGGCTTATCCATCGCCCGTTGGATCGCCGACCAGCACGACTGCCATATTATCGTAACCAGTACGCCAAACAAAGGTACAAGCATTACGCTGCAACTTTGCAGACAAATTATAAATAACTAAGAGGCTGGCAATCATGAAGGAAATCTTCATAATTGCCAGCCTCTAAAAATATAGTAACATCTATTCGGCATAATACCTGATTACACACTCCCTAAACTTAATAGCGGCCTTGGATAAATATCGAATAACGCATCACAACGTTTCCGAGTACAAGGATTCCACTTGTAAATTGCTTCCGCGTTCTTTTCCATTTCTTACAGAATCAGCACTTGACAAATCGTTAACCTAGTGTACAATATGATCATAGAGAATGAGACATGATATTTTAATAACGATATGAGGTTAAAACAATGGCGGAACAAAGAAAAAAAATGTTAGAATCCATGTTCAGATTGTCAAAGAAATTTTTGGAGACAATGAACAAACCAAAAAAATTTGGCACAGATAAACTGTTATACTCCTCAGAAATTCACACGCTCGAAATGATTGGTAAACATCCAGGCATAACCGTAACCGAACTAGCAGATCGACAAGGTATTTCCAAAAGTGCCCTGCCAAAAATCATTTATAAACTTATCCAAAAAGATTTGATCTATCGCTATCAAGAAGTCGGCAATAAAAAAAATATTCTTTTGAAATTGACCGACAAAGGCCGGATTGCTGTTCAACATCACTTCGAATTTCACGAAATCTTTGACAGCGGCATTATGAAAAAAATTAACGCATTAACGCCGGAAGAATATTTGTTTCTTAACGATATCGTGCAAAATCTTGAACAGTATATTGACCAAGTGGAGCAACAGGAATAAAAAATTCGCTTTATAGCTTCCCCTGTTAGACGATTAAAATACTGGTATGCTTAGCAACAAAAACCGGTAAATAAACCTTCTCCATCAGCATTCTTATTACTTTCCATTATTGTTCACCTAGTTAACGTTATTAGGGAAATAAACTTTCTTTATTAAAAGCTCTTTCAATATGACTTTCCCAAAGACTTAGAAGCCAAGCATGCATTTCACTATGCTTAAATGCCGGGCTACAACATTCATTTTCTCTTAACCAAAACCAATCTAGAGAAAGGAGGGTTTACTAGTGAATACTTCTGAATTACGGAAAAAACTCGATGGCAGATATAAATTAACCCGGCAGAGGGAGTTTATTTATCACATTCTTAGCAGTTACACAAGCCACCATCTTAGTGCCGAAGATATCTATAAAATTGTCCATGAACAATATCCAGAAATCGGCTTGGCTACCATCTACCGTACCCTGGAATTGTTCAGTACTTTGGCCGTTGTGCAAAAGCTCGATTTGGGCGATGGATGTCAGCGTTATGAACTGTACCCACTCCACCATCATCACCTGATTTGCAATGCCTGCGGCAAGGTTATTGAAGCCAGAGGGAAGCTTGCGGATACTGCTATGGATGCTGCTATAGATGATATGACAGATTTTTCAGTTCTGAATTATCAATTATATATATATATGGATATTGTAGGGATTGCCAAGTCAATCGAGACCACGCGAGTCTTCCCAAGTCCCCTCATCAGAATACGCTGTCACGTAGCAAGGTTGTCTAATCACATTTCTTTGTCCATCCATTTTTATTGCCTAGAGTAAAGCCAATCGTTCACCTGGTGTACAATATGATCACAAATAATCCCCCTTACTTTTTATTAAAAGCAACGATCCATCTGTATAACTACTATATATATCTGATTACAGTTAAAAATGTGATACTTCAGCAACAAGGATATCCTTTGCGAAAGTATGCGATCGACATCCTTATTTTTTAAGTTATCGTTCACCTGGTTAATCTTTTTATAAATTTCTGCCCCCTCCCCAGGCTTCTCTGACAATGATTTATCTTTTATTTGCAGATCAATTGAGATTTCTTAATATGCTTTTTGCTATGGTTGGTCTGCAATCAATCTTATTCTACTTACTTTACTAAAGGAGGAAGCTTCCTGTGCCACAGCATGAAAACATGCGCCAGCAAATCTTAATGATAGCCCTGACTGCATTTAATCAGTATGGAAACGCCCTAACGATGGACCAATTGACAGGTGGCCTGTCTGCCTGTCCCAATAGCCTGCATCCCTATTTTAACAACAAAACAGAATTAATCCGACAGTTAGTTAGTTTCACATTAACCAGAATTAGGAAACCAACTTTTTCATTAGCTCCTCTTTCCCTTACCGAGGAACTATGGGAGTTACTCGCTACATACCGTGAATTACTCACCGTTTTCAGTCATATTGCCCTACTTGATTTAAAACTGCATTCCCCTGAGGAATGGGGCAACCTCATGGAACTACGCGAGAGCCAATGGAAAAGAATTGCAGCCGCCATTAATTCGGGCATCGCCAGCGGGCAACTGCGCCCTGTCGATACCAAGCTAGTGCAAATAATGACTGACGGAATGCTTCTCGACCCCTTTCGTCAGGTGCCCCTCTCTCTAGCTGAGTTATTGGATATGCTGTTGTTTGGCATTGCCCGGCGAGCACCATAAATTCTCTTCCGGAAAAACAAATCGTATATAATAAGGAGTGTTTATATGTTCAATATGCGACTGAATCTCAGCCGAAAAAAATACTATTATGCCCTGGCCGCTTTAACGGCAGTCTGCCTACTGGCCGGGTTCATGGCAAAAACACATTTCGCAAAGGCGCCAATAAAATCGGAAAACCTCCCCGTAGTCCGCACCCAGCTGATTCAGTCAGATAATACGGAACAGAGTTACACCTATGCGGGGGAAGTACGCGGTCGCTATGAAAGTCAGTTGGCTTTCCAGGTCGCTGGCAAAATCATGAAACGCAATGTTCAGCTAGGCAGCATAGTCAATGCAGGCGATATGTTGATGCAAATAGATGCCAAAGACATCCAACAGGCTGTAAACAGTAATTCTGCGCAAGTATATTCGGCTCAATCACAGCTTAAACTTGCCGAAAATAATTTAAACCGCTACCGGCAATTACTGAGCGTCGGCGCAATCAGTCATGCCCAATATGACCAGTACGTCAATGCCTATGATGCCGCAACGGCATCGGTGCAGCAGGCGACAGCCCAATATGCACAAGGTACAAATCAACTGGATTACACTGTATTGACTGCGGGACAGGCAGGCGTTGTATCGGCGATCAACGCTGAGGCTGGTCAGGTTGTCAGCGCCGGTCAAACGGTGATTACCATTGTCCAGGACGGAGAGTTGGAGACTGAAATCAACGTCCCAGAAAATCGACTGGAAGAACTAAAAGATGCCGGGCAGCTCCACATTACATTCTGGGCCTTGCCCAACCTGACATTGAACGGTAAAGTGAGGGAAATCTCACCCATGGCTGACCCAACAACGCGTACCTTCAAAGTACGCGTCAGCCTGCTCAATCCGCCGCCATCTATCAAACTGGGTATGACGGCCACCGTTGTCTTAGCTGGCGACTCTGCCCAGCCTGCAGTTTCTATTCCATTGTCTGCACTCTATCAGACTGGTGATACGCCTGCAGTGTGGATTGTAAACGACAATATCCTGACACTGCGCCCTATCCAAACTGGGGCTTTCGGTGATAGCACGGTGCAAGTGCTGGCCGGACTGCAGACCGGTGACCGAATTGTCAGTGCCGGCGTTCATAAATTAGAAGAAGGGCAGCGGGTAAAAATAGCCGGTGATACGCTATGAACCATTTTAACCTTACCGCCTGGTCATTAAAACACAAGCAATTCATTTATTTCTTTATTGCTCTCTTCTTTGTGTCCGGTCTTTTCTCTTACAAAAATGTTGGACGCATGGAAGACCCGGATTTCGCCATTAAACAAATGATTGTCAGCGTTGCCTGGTCAGGAGCCACTGCCAGCCAAATGGAAGAGCAAGTTACGGATAAAATTGAAAAAAAGCTGCAGGACCTGCCTGGACTTGACTATCTGAAAAGTTACTCTACACCGGGACGCACGGTGATTTATATCAATCTCAAAGATCAAGTACCTGCCAAAGAGCTCCGAGGCAGATGGGTGGAAGCTCGCAATATGGTAAATGATATCAAAGGAACCTTGCCGGAGGGCGTTTCAGAGCCCAGCTTCAATGACCGATTTGACGAAGTATATGGTGTAGTCTATACGCTAACAGGAGATGGGTATACCTACGAGGAAATGCGGGAAAAAGCTGAAAAAATCCGTCGTATTTTCTTAAGCGTTCCCAGCGTGAGCAAAGTCCAGCTTTTGGGGATACAAACTGAAAAAATCTACATCGAAATTGAAAATAGCAAATTGGCTCGCTTAGGTCTTAATCCGTCCATAATCACAGCCGCTTTAAAAGAGCAAAATGCCATGGCCGCTGCCGGCATGCTGGAAACAGTATCCGATAATGCTTACTTACGTATTTCAGGAATGTTTGAAAATCTGGAAGACATCCGCACGACGCCCATTCAGGCAGGTGACCGTACCTTCCGCCTGGGAGACATCGCCAAAGTAACGCGCGCCTATGCCGAACCATCTGACCCGAAAATGTTTTATAACGGTCAGCCAGCCGTCGGTATTGCGCTGGCGATGGAACCTGGCGGCAACATTCTGACACTGGGTAAAAATCTTGATAATACGCTCTCCCAAATAAAACAAGAACTGCCGGCCGGGCTGGAAATCAATCAAACAGTCAATCAGCCAAATGTTGTAGAATCCTCCATTGGCGAATTTGTGGAATCTCTGGTCGAAGCGATCATCATTGTCTTGATCGTGAGTTTTGCCAGTCTGGGTATGAGGTCCGGCGTGGTCGTGGCTCTAACCATTCCTTTGGTCATTGCCATTACCTTTACCTTAATGTACTTATCAGGCATCGCCCTACAGAGCATCTCATTGGGAGCACTCATCATTGCACTAGGTTTACTAGTGGATGATGCCATCATTGCCACTGAAATGACGATCGTCAAACTAGAGCAAGGTTGGAGCCGCTTCGACGCTGCATGTTTTTCCTATACATCTACCGCCTATCCTCGTTTGACTGGTGCATTAATAACCTGCGCAGGCTTTATTCCCATCGGTTTTTCCAAAGGGCTTGCCGCCGAGTTTTGCGTCGATCTCTTTTGGGTTATCTTCTTCGCCCTCCTTGCTTCTTGGCTGGTAGCCGGAGCAGTCACACCTTTGCTCGGCTACCAGTTTATTAAAATAAACGCGAACCAGCAGGCAACCAGTGAAGGGCATGCACCTCATGACCTTTATGACACACCGTTTTATCGGCGATTTAAACGCTTGCTGCTGTGGTGCATGTGTCATCGAAAAGCCGTATTAACAGCTACTGCGGCCACATTTATCGGCTCTATCTTTCTCCTTGGATTTGTCAAACAGGAATTTTTTCCTCCTTCAAGTCGTCCAGAACTCATCATCCAGCTCAAATTACAGGAAGGTGCTTCCCTGACCAACACTGAAGAAGTGGCCCGTCAGTTTGCGAAAGAGTTAGACGGCGACCCGAATATTTCCTATTATACCTATCATGTAGGAGAAGGAGCGCCCCGCTTTGTGCTTAGCTTTGAACCAACCTTTAATAAATCAAATTTCGCCGAATTCATTGTAGTCACCAAGGATGTACAAGCCCGTAATGCACTGGCCGAAAAAGCAGAGCAATTATTAAACACCGAATTTACTGGTGTTCGGAGACATATCAAATTATTATTCACCGGAACGGGACCCGATTACCCTGTGATGTTGCGGGTAAAAGGCCCTGACCATGAAAAAGTTCGTGAAATCGCTGAACAAATTCGTACTGTTATGACCGCTCATTCGGCTACACAAAACGTAAACCTTAACTGGAATGAGAAAAGTAAAGTGATGCACTTGGAGGTTGATCAGGCAAAGGCAAAAGCGCTCGGGCTCAGTTCCCATGAATTGGCCACATCGCTCCAGACCCAGTTGTCCGGAGCACCGATTACCGAATTTCGTGAACATGATAGAACCGTCCGCATGGTTCTCCGGTTTGCAGAAACAGACCGTAATAACCCAGAGCGGATAAAAGATCTCAACATCCATATCGGCAACGGCAAATATGTCCCGCTTGACCAAATCGCCACCATTCGTTATGACGCCGAAGAAGGCTTAATTTACCGGCGCGACTTGTTACCCATGATTCTAGTACAGGCAGAATTGAAGCCCATGTCTAAGCTAACCGGCTCGGACGTGACCAAGCAAGTTTACGGCAGCCTCCAAGAACTCAGAAGCAGTCTGCCAGCCGGCTATTCTATTGAATTTGACGGTGCAACGGAACGCAGCATTAAAAGCAGTAAGTTCCTAGCAGAACCCATCCCGGCCATGATGCTGATCATTATGATCCTGCTCATGACGCAGTTGCAAAGTACACCGAAAATGCTGTTAACCCTCTTAACAGCACCACTTGGAATTATCGGTGTATCCATCAGCCTCCTGCTCACCGGGAGTCCAATGGGATTTGTCGTCCAATTAGGAATTCTGGCCTTGTTCGGTATTATTATGCGCAATACCGTTATATTGATGGACCAGATTGAACAACATCTGGTGGCCGGCGACTCGGTATGGGACGCTATTGTGTCAGCAACGATCAGCCGTTTCCGCCCTATTATGTTAACAGCTGCCGCGGCTATACTAGGCATGATTCCGCTGGTACCCAGTACTTTGTGGGGCTCCATGGCAATTGCCATCGCCGGCGGGTTACTGGGAGCAACGATTTTAACCTTACTGGTGCTGCCAGTTATGTACGCTGCCTGGTACAAAGCACAACCATCTGATGATATAAAAAACAATTCTTTAAATGCTTCTAAAAAATCAACTTAAAACAGCAGAATCATAAATTAAATACCTCGAATTTTTTCGCTATTTTCATATAGCCTAAAGATTCGAGGTATTTGTCTGTTAATATCTGTTTTTTAATAGCACTATGTTTATGCCCA
Organism: Massilibacillus massiliensis; assembly: GCF_900086705.1. Lineage (NCBI taxonomy): Bacteria > Bacillati > Bacillota > Negativicutes > Selenomonadales > Sporomusaceae > Anaerosinus > Anaerosinus massiliensis. Next base: position 1,103,385 of record NZ_LT575483.1, read on the forward strand.
AATTTATATTTTAGATTTACTTGTTTACAATAACTGGACTACATTGTTGCCAATTTATGATAAAGACAACAAAAAAGGATCTACGAAATATATCGTAAACCCTTGAAATATCTATGGTGACCCTGGCAGGAGTCGAACCTGCGACCTTTTGATTCGTAGTCAAACACTCTATCCAGCTGAGCTACAGAGTCATGTAATAAAATGGTGGGCCCACCTGGGATCGAACCAGGGACCGACCGGTTATGAGCCGGTTGCTCTACCGCTGAGCTATAGGCCCATTTTGGAGCGGAAAACGAGATTCGAACTCGCGACCCCCGCCTTGGCAAGGCGATGCTCTACCACTGAGCTATTTCCGCATTTAGTTTCTGCTATCTCTAGCGACATTTATATATTTTACATGTTTTTTCGTCTTTTGTCAATTATTTATCCGTAAGCAAGCTTTCATCTACCTATAAAAAAGATAGATTTCATTTTCAATGATGAAATCTATCTCAAAATAACAAAATCTCGTTCCACTTATAAACTAATATGAATATAGATTGCAGGTTGGTGAGAAGTTCACAGATGCGTGCTTCTCACCAACCTGCCAACGGATCCTGTCTACAGTTTGTTTACAATGTGCTATCTATGCTCAATTGCAGTTTCCCGGCAGCGACGTTTTTTAATTTGATACCAAAACATAGGAATCACAAGCATTGGAACCCCAGCATATAAGGTTGATCTTAAATCATCTGTAAAAGCAATAACAAGCAGACAAATCACCTGAACCCAAATTCCGAATAAAGTTACATATGGGAAAAATGGTGTTTTATATTTTAAAGTATGTTCTAACTTCTGTGCAATTAATTGCTTACGAAAATTGTATTGACTCCAACAGATAGAAATCCATGCCATCGCGCCTGTAAAACCGGAAACTGCGAGTAAATAGGTATATGCCGTAGCACTTGCATCCAAAGTATAGAGTGCAATAATGATCCAACATCCCAATACAGACACGATAATTGAATTTTGCGGCATACCATTTTTATTTAGAGCCCCCAGCCATTTGGGTGCCATGTCCATTTTTGCTAATGCATGAAGTGCACGGCCACTGCCATATAAGCCAGAGTTAGAACAAGAGATCGCCGCTGTCAGTACAACAAAAGCAAATAAATCTCCCGCCCAGCCAAAGCCATAGTCATTCAGCGCTACGGCAAACACGCTTTCTTCTAAAGATGCTCTGTCCCAAGGCAGAATAGATACCAATAAAAAAATCGGTATAATATATAATGCGATAATGCGCCAAGTAACATTTCGTACTGCAATCGGTATACTTTTTTCTGGTTCTTTACATTCGCCTGCAGCAAGCCCAATAATTTCTGACCCTTGGAAATTGACTAATATAATAACCATGGTTAAAACAATTGCCCAATATCCATTGGGGGCGAAACCACCGCTGCCTAATAACACGCTAGTACCGATCGCACCTTGTTCGCCAATCAATCCCAAGCAAATCAAGCTACTGACACATACAAACATAATCAACGCTACAATTTTGATAATCGCTAACCAAAATTCACTTTCGCCAAACTTTTCTACGTGAAAAAGATTGATCATCGTCACGATTAAACCAAATAGAACCGCCCACCAAACTTGACTAACCTCTGGAATAAATTTATTCATAATAATTCCTGCAGCAATCATCTCTGATGGCACATATGCAATCCAATTCAACCAATATGCCCATCCCACACCACACGCCCAAGTCGATGATATGTGATCTCTCGCATAGGTAACAAACGAACCTGATATCGGCTTTGCGACTGCTAATTCTGCTAAGCAGAGCATGACACATAGCACGATAAGTCCTCCTAGTAAATACGCTAATATCGCTGCTGGACCAGCTTTTTCCAATACATATCCAGTGCCTAAAAAGTATCCGCTACCAATAATTCCTCCAAGAGAAATCAGCTGCAAGTGTCTATTTTTTAGCCCTCTGTTCATTGACGGTTCTTTCATGACCTTCTTAACACACCCTTTCGATATTTTATAAGTATATACAGGATACTACAAATTATCTAAGATTGCTATAAAAATTTTTCAACAAAATCTTTTGTTAAAAAATTGCTAAATTTATGAATAAAAACTCTTACAAACACTGACGTTTTCATGTATAATTTCATAGTAGCAAATCATATTTTAAGGACAAATCTATATGAATTATAAAACAATCTTAGGATATGCCGAAGCAGAATACGAAATTAGCAAATCTCGCTTTTTAACTTTTATAGAACGCGTCAATACAGAAGCTGAGGCTAACCAATTTATCAACAAAATTAAAAAACTGCACTGGGAAGCACGGCATAATTGCTCCGCTTACATTATTGGCGAACAGGGACAACTGCAAAAAGCTGATGATGATGGTGAACCAAGCGGTACCGCAGGTAAACCAATCCTAGAAGTGCTGAAAAAAAATGATGTAAAAGATATCGTAGTCGTAGTGACCCGCTACTTTGGTGGCATTAAACTAGGTGCCGGTGGTTTAATCCGCGCTTATGGAAAAGCTGCTACACTTGGACTTTCTGCAGCACAAATCGTTGAGAAGCAGCAATATGTACGCATTGCTGTGGATATTGATTATACACTGCTTGGTACAGTCGAAAATAATTTACGTCTTCATGACTATATTGTAGATGAAAAAATATTTACTGATAAAGTACGTATTTTAGTATTTGTAAAAAAGGGGCTGGAAACAGATTTTATGCAGGCAATTATGAATTGGACATCGTCTAATTGTACACTAACAACGCTAGATACATTATATTTAGAAATTCCTATTGATAAAATACAAGATTAACAGTAAATCTTTTAGTGTCGTTCAATGCTATGCAAAATATAATGAAAAGGTGCAAATATCGTGTTAAATATCAATTTTAAGAAATCATTTTTAACAAATTATACTTTCTCTAACCTGCCGCTTTTATTGATTAGTACATATTTCATTTGTTGCATTGCTATCATTACCCTTCCTAGAATAAATTTACCGTTCCTCTCATTACCTGAGGCAATGGTTACACTTTATCAAATTTTTATCCTGCTTGCTTTAACAACAAGTTTTATCTATTTGCCAATTAAATTATTAACGAAAAAGTTAAACCTGTTACAAGAAAATTGTAAGGACAGTACAAATGCCTTACGTCTGGCAAATTTAAAATTAAACGCCTCTAGTGCAAAATATTCTAATGAAATCGCGCGATACAAAGCCGAAGAAAGCCATTACCAGAAGGAAGTCGCTTTTCTTTCAAGCCATGATCCCTTAACCAAATTACCAAACCGTAAATTGTTTACTCATAAATTAAAAGCTTACCTCCAGACAGATTCGGCAAAGGACAAGCTAACGGCTGTCATTTTTATTGATTTAGTTGGTTTTAAAATGATTAATAGTACTTTGGGACATGATTTTGCTGATCATTTACTAATTCGAGTTGCCGAGTGCCTAAAAGAACAAATTCAAGATTCTGATCATCTCTGTCGGTTGAACGGTGACGATTTTATCATTGTTTTACCAAATATTCAATCTTTAGATATGATAACCAATAAAGTAACAAAAATGATCGGATTGATTCAAAAATCATGGACTATAAATGATAAAACATTCAAATTAAATGCGAATGCCGGAATTGCGATATGTCCTGATGATGCCAAAGATACAAATACCTTGATTAAAATGGCAGAGATTGCCATGCAACGTGCCCGTGAACAAGATGTAGGCCGATATCAGTATTATATGAATGAAATGGAGCTCAATATCGCCAAACGTTTAGAAATCGAAAACGACTTACAAATAGCTTTGCTCCACGATCAGTTTGAATTATATTATCAACCTCAAGTAGATGTAAATGGAATTATCGTCGGCGTAGAAGCATTAATTCGCTGGAATCATCCACGAAAAGGGCGCATTTCACCAGCTGATTTTATACCAATAGCCGAAGACTGCGGCGCGATCATCCCCATTGGTAAATGGGTGATCAAGACCGCTTGCAAGCATAATAAGTGTTGGCAAGATATGGGGCTTCCGCCAATCTCGGTATCAATTAATTTATCAGCCAAGCAGTTCCAACAGGAAGATCTAAAAGATCTCATTTTTGAATGTTTAGCCGAATCTCAATTAAATCCTGAATGGTTAACCGTTGAGATTACAGAAACGGCAGCGATGAATGATGCAAACTATACAATGCAGGTCTTACAGGACTTGAAAAATAAAGGAATTAAAATATCTTTAGATGATTTCGGCATGGGCTATTCTTCTTTTATTTATTTAAAACGCTTTCCTGTTGACATGCTAAAAATTGATCGTTCTTTCATCAGTGATATTGGCGATAATTCTGATGGTGCTCACATTGCAAAAGCGATTTTAGGTCTGGGTAAAAATCTTAAATTAGAAGTCGTCGCCGAAGGCGTAGAAACCATTGACCAACTAAAATTCCTACGCAATGAAAACTGTTCCCATATCCAAGGCTATTTATTTGGCAAACCAGTTCCCTATGAAGAAATCACCGCCAGATTCAAGACACAAGCAATTTATCGTTTTCAACACATACTAAAAACCGCTAAACATTTTGTTTAGCGGTTTTTCTTATTGTAGATAAACTATGGACAGATAGGCAGCGGGTCGGCGAGCAGCACTCATCTGCGTCGTTACAGCAAGGTGCTGCTCGTCGACGTACAGAAGTACGACTCCTTCACAACCCCTTACTGTGCCTAGCATCTGAACACTTCTCACCAACCGGCAACCTATCTTCGTACTAGTTTATAAGTGGTACGAACATCTTGCTATCGCACTAAAAGTGTGATAGTTTTTCTTTGCGCCCCTGGCCTTTTCCGGGAAAAAACGTTCCGAAGGACACCTATCTGTCCACAGTATCACCTACGCCTTAAATTGTGCATAAAGCGCTTTATATTCATCTGTCTGTTCAATCAATTCATAAATATAAACATGTACCCCATTTGGATCATCTACAACAAAACTGCGTTCTCCCCATGGTTTATCCTGCAAGTCCTGATAAATTAAGACACCGTTATCTTGTAACCGTTTATATTCTGATTCTACATGATCCACTTCAAAGGATAAAATTAACCCTCTGCCGCTAAAAAATTCGCCTTCTTCTCTTTGTGGCAAGGTAAAACTAATGCCGGCATCCTTCTTTGGCGTTACCAGCTCAACATACCAATCACTCTCATATGCCAATTGAAAACCAAAATTATTCATATAGAATTCTTTTGATTCTTGAAGTTTTTCAGTACTAAATGTTGTATCTATACGCTTTATCTTCATATAAGTTCACTCCTAACCTTATTCAACAGCGTTTATTATTTACTTCGATATCTTTATATAAATACCTGCTATTCATTCCCATATTTGAAACGCGTTTTAACCGCGCCACAATATTTGATACACGCTGAATAACCAAAAACAAAACGTATGCATTACTTCTAGAAATATCATTACCATGCAGTTTAGAAGTATGCATACGTTTTGTTTGCCTTTTATTTTTGTTTTATATCAACTTCAAAATTTTCTTTTAAATAATTGCCAATCGCTTCACCAATGATCTTCTTGCCTTCTACATCAGGATGCAATCCATCTACCGCAAGTCTGCGCGGAAGCCATCCAATATCATCAGTAAGCGGGCCTGTAATATCTACATGATACCGCTGCTCTTTAATCCAGGCATTTACTTGCTGCTGCTCCATTCGCCAATTAGGTGCAACATTAATATTTGATACTTCTTTCATTGCTTGTGGATTAATAGGCGCTATCGTAACAAATACTGGTGTAATATTATTATATAAGCACTTATATTTTATCCGATTTAATCCAGTAATCACCTGTGTTGCTTTATCACCTAATCGAATGTTATTAATGCCACCGAATACAACAAGAATTTTAGGGTGAAACGGTAGCACATCATCGTTAAACCGATTTACCATATTTTCAACGGTATTACCGCTTAATCCCAAATTCCGTATTGGAACAGCTGCATAGGTCTCCCAATCGTACATAACATCACTCGGCGGAGTTGATACTGCGCCCCCACCATGTGTAATACTATCGCCAAGCGCTGCAACAGTCGCTCCATCATGCTGCACGCTAAAACGATCTGGGTCCGACCATTCTCCTACTGTCTGCCGCTCAGAATTTCTTGCTCTGACTCTCCACCAGTATGTACCTTCTTGCCGATAGGGCCTGTCATCATAATAATCATAGGAAGTTTGCCCTGAGAGAGAGTCAATTTTAATTAAAGTATCGGGTGTATACGGATTGTTATCTGCGTCATAGAACACTTGCAAATCATAATTCGTTGCTCTCAAAACTGGTATCCAAGAATACACCGGATAAAGCTTTGCATAGGAAAGTTTACTAAACTGTGTCGTTACCTTAGGTCGAATTGGATTAATTTCCTGCTGAAGCAGAAGCCTAGGCTCTGTAAATTGCGACATTGGCCGGCCGTTAATATCCATTCCTCTGACCTTCCAATAGAAATGATTCTGTTCAACATTAAAAATTGAAACATCGAGTTCATAGCCTGTCGTAAAAATATTTCTTTTCGTCGTTACAATATGTCTGCTTTCTTCTGATTTTCCATTCGTAACAACAAGTTCATACATCACGGCATTCGGTATCGAATCCCAGCTAATTCGAATCTTTTGAGGTGAATTTAAATTTGCAGCTTCTGCCGGAGAAGCGATAAGGAAACCGATTGAAAGCAGCATAAAAAGCAAAGATACGTGAATCGTTTTGAGAAAAAATTTCATCATTCAATAAAACCCCTATAAAAAAATAAACTGGGTTTTTAAACCCAGTTTACATTATACTACAAATTTTTAATTAACGGGTAATGATTCTTCCTAAACGCGTATCAGAAAAATAATTCCAGGTCCATTTTAATACAACTGTTACGTTGGTATGGAAACCCGCCAGACGGATTAGATGTACGAGCATCCAAGCAAACCAAGCCATAAAGCCGTCCATTTTCATACTGCCTTTACACATAACGGCATCACCACGACCAATTGTTGCCATGCTGCCAACATCTTCATAATGGAAGCCTTTCATTGCGCCGCTGCCCTTGATCGTACTCATAATATTATCAACACAAACAACAGCTTGTTGTGTTGCAACAGGTGCGATAGTTGCTAGAGGACGTCCATCTTGCAGAAAATGTGCCATATCGCCAATTGCATAAACTTCTGGGTGATTTGGCAACTGCAAATGTTCATTTACAATTACACGACCGGCTCTATCCATTTCTACGCCTAATTTAGCTGCAACCGGAACTGCCTTAACACCTGCCGCCCAAATTACAGTTTTCGTTGGAATTACTTCACCGCTTTTAAAAGTCAAAGCTTCGCCGTCATAATCCATAACTTGTGTTTCTAAACGAACATCGACTTTTTTCTTGCGTAGGGTTTTAACCGTTACTTCACGAAGACTTTCTGGCATCATTGGCAATACTTTGTCTGTTGCTTCAATTAACTTAACATCTACTTCGCTAAAGTCAAGATTGTGATATTCTTTTGACATTACACTATACATCAATTCTGCGATTGAGCCTGCTTCTTCAACGCCAGTTGGGCCACCGCCAACACAAACAAATGTTAATAATTGTTTACGTTTTTCTGGATCTTCTTCACGTGAAGCCGCTTCGACCATACCTAAAATATGATTGCGAATCGTCACGGATTCTTCTAATGTTTTCATCCCGAAAGAATTTTCTTCAACAGATTTCATGCCGAAGTAATTTGTTGTTGCACCAGCAGCCATTACCAAGTAGTCATATTGTATATTACCGTTAGAAGTAATCACTGTTTTATTTTCTAGATCGAAATCTGTAACCTCGCCCATATAAAAATTGATATTTTTATGTTTGCGGAAAAAAGCTCTGATTGGATATGCAATTTCATCTGTTGCTAAACATGCTGTAGATACTTGATACAATAATGGCTGAAACAAATGAAAATTATGTTTATCTACTACAGTTACATCCACATTCTTATCCGCTAAAGTCTGCGCAACCTTAACACCGCCAAATCCAGCGCCAACAATTACTACGTGAGGTCTCTTTACACTATTTTCACTCATGTTATCCTTCATCTCCCAAAATATAATATAAAACGATAAGCAATAAATCCAAACGTTTGTAACAGATTCTTCTTCTAAAACTACAGCATTATAAATTATTTCATTTTTCAATCAATTATATTTATTATTTCATTCTATGACTGAAAATATTGCAATTATGTTTAAATAAACACGCTGTAACTAAAATATTTCATTTTTCAGAAAAAAATACCTATTCAAACTTTTTAAATGATTCAATCACCGAGTTATCTATATAAATGTGATAATTGAATATGTGAATTTATTAACTATTCCCCTTTGATAAGCCCCTTTTGTTCATTACATTTTCTATTATATAAGAAAGTTACAAAAATAACAATCCCTTTTTGTGATTTTTTTAACTTTCTTTAGAACCAAAAAAAGGACGGAAAAAGACCGTCCTTTCTAGTATCGTTTTCGTTTTACCGATGATAAAAATCCTAGTTGTTCTCTATATTTCATGACAGTTCGTCTTGAAATTGTCATATTTTCTGCTTTTAATAACTCACTAATTTGTTGATCACTTAAGGGTTTTTTAGAGTCTTCCTGTTCAATAAAAGCTTTAATTTTTGCTTTTACTTGCCCCGCAACCAATTCTTCTCCATTTACACTTAAGTTTGCATTGAAAAAGCTTTTCAAGCTCATTACGCCATGCGGTGTTTCTACATACTTATTCGCTACACTTCTGCTGACGGTTGATTCATGCACTTCAATGCGATCCGCTACGGTTTTCATCACCATCGGCTTGATAAATTTAGGGCCTCTATCAAAAAACTCTCTTTGCAGTTCCACAATTTCGTGTACCACATTATATAAAGTATTCCGGCGTTGTTCAATACTTTTAATCAGCCATGCCGCTGAATTGACTCTTCCTTCAATATACTTTTTGGTTTCCTGATCGAAATTACTCGCATTCTTGTAAATATTGCTAATATTTAGTCTTGGAATTCCGTAATCATTCACTAAGACAATATATGCATCATCAATTTTTCTCACCACAACATCGGGGACAATATAATCTGCCTGATCTGAACTATAAGCCAGTCCCGGCTTTGGATTTAAGCTGCGAATCATGTCTACAGCAAGTTGGATATCGCTTGGCAGACAGCCGAGCTGATCCGCAATATTTTTATATTGCGAATGCGCGATCTGATCTAAATAATGCTCTAGAATTGCTGCAACGAGTCCATGGTAAATCCCCTGCTGCTTTGCTTGAATTGTTAAACATTCTCGCAGATTACGCGCGCCAACGCCCGCGGGCTCGAAAGTCTGAATAACCGTCAGCACCTGTTCAATGCGCTGCTGACTTTCATTCATCGCTTTAGAGATTTCCTCGATTGTACAAGTCAGATATCCTTTATCATTCATAGACCCAATGATATATTTTGCAATCTCATTTTCTTTCACATGAGAAAATGTCAGATTAACCTGTTCCTCTAATACTTCTTCTAGGGTTGGTTTAATTACGGCTACAGCTTCAAAGCTTTGTTTCGTTTCATCCCGCACTACACTGCTCGTGGCTGCAGTCTCATCGCCAAGATAATTTGCAAGTGCACGAATGTCATCAAAACTGAATTGATCTGTAAGTTTTTCCGTTGTTTCGTTGTCTAGATGGGTTTCATCCATTTCAAGCGCCGGATTCTCTAAATATTCATGATCAATTAACGCCCTTAAATCCTGCGCTGATAGTTGTAATATACGAATCGCTTGTTGGAGTTGTGCAGTCATGGCCAATTTTTGACCAAGCTGCAAGCTTAAATTTTGCTCCATAAAGAACGCTCCTCACTAAACCTAAATTGCTGCCGCGATCGCTGCGCCTACGCCGGAACCTTGATTTTCCAAAACCAGCTGTACTTTTTGCGCATCTTGTCCAAGAATTTCATAGATAGCTTGTTGCATAGCCTCTTTATAGTATGGCATCTTTTCAAACAATGAACCGTCAATTGCAATCGTATGATGATTTAAAAATTCATCTCCATCTATATGCCATATAATTGCAACATAAGAAGCGGCAATCAGACGCGCCGATCGAATGACGATGGTTTCTGCAATCGCTTTTATCCATACACAGATTTTCTCATCTAAGTCAAGGAAGATTTTTTCCTTCATTAACTTAGAAACTGCACCCAAATTTTGGCTTTGATCTGAAAGAATGATCGATAAATCAGCCCCGTCGAATGGATTTTCTTTTTCCTGCACTGTAAGCACCTCACCAATTGCAGTGAAAAATAAATCCCCTAGATATTTTCCCGAAACCATCTTCTCCAGCCGCTGTTGTCCTGGTTTGTCACTTCGTTCATCAATCATCCTATCATATTTGTTTGGCACGAGTTTATCAAAATTACCGCTTTCTAAATTCAGAATCATCCTTGCCTTTCCGTAACCACGATAAGATTCTAAATAGGCGGTATTATGACCAGTCCCGCAAATAGAGCCGATATCAGTATGATCATACCGATATGCTGCTGCAAGTAAAGTAGCTACCGTATCATTTATAACAGCAACAGGCTTGATATTGTTTATGCCGCGTCTTTTCAGCGCAGCCGCCAGTAAATCATTTACGATTTTTCCTTCTACACCCTGGACAGCAAATTCCTTTGTCCACGTAATCAATGCAGCATTGTTTAAATCAGTCTGTACGGATGGAAAGGAAAAAGTATGCCCTAGTAAATAGTCCTTGTCTGATTCTGCAACCTCCAAAATTAAACACGCAATAAAATCAAACAGCGCTTCAGCAGAAGTTTGCGCAGAGATATAATTATACTCTTTTGTGACAAGTTGTTTTGCAGCTTTTTTTACAATATTTACTTTTCCATCGCCAAGTAACTCAATTAACAAAGCACGAATATTGGTTCCGCCAAAATCGAGTGCAATAAAAAAACCTTTTTCATCACGAGTCGGTAATTGTAAATAAGATTTTAGCATTTTAAAAGAAGATACATCTTTTTCCTCTAAGCCTAAGACAATATCTCGTCTAAAAGCTGCAGCAATCTGATCTAGTTCTTCTTTTTTCACAGTAAATGCATCTATAATATCCTGAAAATTCTTGTTATTCAAAATAATAGTCATCTCCTACTTTTACTTTACCAATACTCATATTGTAGCACAAAAAAAACAAAGCATAAACTAGTTAATTTATGCAATCATAAAATCGGTTAATAAATAAGGCTAAAAACTGTGTTCATGGTTGGCAGCAGTTTTTAGCCTTGTTCTTTACAATTATCTTTTTGCCGGTAAAACTTCTAACCAATACCCATCTGGATCGGAAATAAAATAAATACCCATTTCTTTATTTTCGTAGCAAATGCAGCCCATTTCCTCATGCAATTTATATGCAGCAGCAAAATCTTCTACACTGAAAGCAAGATGAATTTCGTTTTCCCCCAAATTATAAGGTTCCTTGCGTCCTTTAATTTCGGTCAGCTCTAGTTGATGCGGCGTAATTCCATCGCCAAGATATACTAAGGTAAACTCGGGTCTCTCCAATCGACGTACTTCCTCAAGATCTAATGCTTGTTTATAAAACGCTAAACTTCTTTTCAAGTCTAATACATTTAAGTTGTTATGCAAAAATTTAAATTTCATTATGTTCACTCCTCATAGATTCAGTTCTCAAAGAAAATTATTCTACGAAATCTCTGCAGATTCCTGCTAATTACCTTGTGCAATTTCCTCTAGGTACGCCCACCGTTCCATTAATGCATCAACTTTTTGGCTCAGCAGTTCTTCTTGTTTCGTCAACTCTTGTAATAACGTAAAATCAGCCCCTGCCGTATTGATTTGTTTACGAACGACTTCCAACTCACCTTCAGCACTTGCAATTACGCCTTCAATTTCTTCGTATTCTTTCTGTTCTTTAAAAGATAATTTACGTTTTGAGCTAAGACGCGGCTTTTCTTTCGCTGATGATTCAATTTGCGGTTCTTCGTTTACTTTATTTTGCTCTTCTTCAAGTGCTACAACTGCTTGGTAATCTGAATAACCACCAACATATTGCCGCAGACTGCCATCTTTTTGATACACAAAAACTTTCTGTGCCAAACGATCTACAAAAAAACGATCATGTGATACAAAAATAATCGCCCCTTGAAATTGATCAATAAAGTCTTCTAAAATCCCTAATGTCTGAATATCAAGATCGTTGGTTGGTTCATCAAGTAATAACACATTTGGTTCGCTCATCAAAATACGCAGTAAAAAAAGCCGCCGTTTTTCTCCGCCAGATAGTTTCGCAATGGGTGTCCATTGTAAATCACTTGGGAATAAAAAAAGCTCCATGAGCTGAGACGCGCTCAATTTACTGCCATCTGCCATGGTCATGAAATGTGCTTCTTCACGAATATATTCGATTCCTCGAAGACGTTCATCCATATCCATATTACTTTGCGAGAAATAACCGATTTTCACCGTTTGACCAACCAAAATATTGCCTGACGACGGTTTTAATTTACCGGCAATTAAATTGAGTAATGTCGATTTACCCGATCCATTCGCGCCAAGGATACCGACGCGATCCCTACGAAGTATGACATAATCAAAATCACGAAGAATGGTTTTATCATCAATCGTAAAGCACACTTTCTCAAGCTCAATCACTGTTCTGCCCAATCGCGCGGCACCAAGTCCCATCTCAACTTTCGCTTTCGTCAAATCACTGCTCTGATTGCGCAGATCTTCAAATCGTTCAATCCGTGCTTTCTGTTTGGTCGATCTCGCCTGCGCACCGCGACGCATCCACGCCAATTCAGTACGCAATAAATTCTGTCGTTTACGTTCACTCGCTTCTTCTCGTTCTTCTCGTGCCGCCTTTAGCTCCAAGAAATTGGTATAATTGCCTGTATAGGTATATGCTTTTCCTTTATCTAATTCTAAAATCTTTGTCGCAACATGATCTAAAAAATAACGATCATGCGTGACCATAAGCAACGCACCTTTTATCTTATGTAAATACTCTTCAAGCCATGCAATCGTTTCGCTGTCGAGATGATTTGTTGGTTCATCCAAAATTAGCAAATCACAAGGCTGAATTAAGGCCCCTGCCAAAGCCAGACGTTTTTGCTGTCCGCCTGATAAAGCGCCTACTTTCGCTGAAAAATTATAAATTCCCAATTTTGTTAAAATAGTTTTTGCATCACTCTCCAGTTTCCAGCCATCTAATGCATCTATCTTTTGACTATATTGGAGAATGTTCATCTGATATTCTTGATTTTCCGGTTCTGACTGACTCAACTCCAATGCCAGCTCATATTCACGTAGTGCATGCATCATCGGTGAATTCCCTTTGAAAACTTCCATTAAAACAGTATGCTCCGGTTCTAATTCATTTTCTTGCGATAAATATTCAATCCGCATACTCTTCATCTTTATAAAGGTTCCATGATCTGCTGGTAAAAAACCCGCTACCGTTTTAATAAACGTTGATTTCCCCGTCCCATTGACACCTACAATACCAATTTTATCTCCTTCTTCGATACCGAAACTAATATTTTCAAATAAGGTTTTCTCACCATAAGTTTTTGTTAAATGCTCAATTGATAAAATCATATCTGTATCCTCATTTTCCATCTACAATTGCTGCAGTGCAATCTGCGTCTCCGCTTTTTTATTTTCTCTGCAAACGATGCTCTCTTTATTATACAAAGAAATCGCCCATTTATCAGCAAAAATACTGATAAAAAGGCGATTTAATTTTAAGCGAGTCCGCTTAGCTTTATTTTTTCACAGGCTCAATTTCATTTTTTACCCATAATTCGTTATGATGTGCGGCTTCAGAAACCTTCATTGTTCCATCACCAAACATACATACACATTCACCCCAGTTGTAAACACTGAGTACAATATGTCCGAAGCAAATTGCTAAGGTTAAGAAAAGGCCGATAAACAAATGCAGTAAATCTGCATATTGCGCAACTTGTTTTGGAAGCATCGGAAGGAAGGCATATAAAAGCCACCCCGTGACAATTACAACAATCGTGCCGAAAAACACCATAATTCCAAGCATTTTTTGACCAGAATTCATTTTCCCCATAGGTGGAACCGGAATTGTTTTACCTAAGAAAATTTTATGCGGATATCCGCCTGATACTGACATCCATTTTATATCATCCGCATCCCACTGAAATGCAGTTCTCCAAAACGCAACAACACGTTTATAGCAAAAAAGAAAGAAATATACACAAGACACTGACAAAATCCACGCGCCAATAATATGTATTTTCATCGCTAAATTAACAAAATCCTCACTGCCTGGTTTTAACCAAATAATAATTCCCGTTAACGCAGCTGGTAAAAAGCCTAGAACCAAGCCCCAGTGAAAGATTCGTGTACTTAAACCATGCTTTAGTACAACTGCTTGATCATCATATTCATGATGTGCCATTCAAACGGCCCCCTTTATTATGTTTTTCAATTAACCGAGTTTTGTTCTATCAACATATTTTGTATGAAATAAGTGTTCAGACAAATCACTTAAAGGTCTGCCGGCTAATTTATCATACATATCTTGTAATCCTGCATTGTTATGGCTTTGACGTTTTTTAGCGTTCGCATCGTCTCTATAAAGCCCCGCTGTACGCATTTTAATATATTTATTACGGTCTTGTACAACATCTGTAACCGCATACGCGCCCGTCCAAAGAATCGCACCAGCTACACCAGCGAGTGCAATGAATTCACGACGCGTTACTTCTACTGCTTTTTCGACATAATTATAATTTGCCATTCTCTACTACGCCTCCTTAAGACCATGGGAAGATTGCTTTTGTTTTATCAATCCAAGAAGTCCCCATTGGATTAATTGGTTGTCCGCCGCCGTTTACACAGCCACCAGGACAGTTCATCACTTCAATAAAATGATATGGTGATTTACCAGCTCTGATTTCTTCAAGAAGTGGTCTGACATTCTGTTTCGTACCGTGGGCAATTGCGATCTTCAATACGATTTCCTTACCAGTCTTTGCATCTTTCATTGGAACTTCGGCCGTTTTTACACCTTGCAGACCACGTGCCGGCTTGTAATCAACGCCCTCTAATTCCTTACCGGTAATAACAAAATATGCTGTTCTAAGCGCTGCTTCCATAACACCGCCTGTTACACCAAAGATCGTACCCGCACCAGTATATTCTGCCAAAGGATTATCGCTGTCAGTGAATGGTTCTACTGTGTTTAAATCTATTCCGGCACTTTTAATCATACGTGCTAAATCTCTTGTTGTGATAACAGTATCAATATCTGGGTAATCTGCACTTCTGCCTTTTGTTTTCCAATAGGTAGACGCGCTATTAAATTCCGGACGCGAAGCCTCTAGTTTTTTCGCAGTACAAGGCATAATGCCGACAACAAAAATATTCTCCGGTTCTGTTTGCCAAACATTTGTAGCCCCGTAAGTTTTCGCAACCGGTCCGGCCATTTGCATCGGAGATTTCGCCGATGATAAATTCGGTATTAAATCAGGATATTCAAGTTCCACAAAACGTACCCATGCCGGACAGCAAGAAGTAAATTGCGGAAGTGCACCAAGATGATGCTGCGTAGGCTCACCTAAAACATAATGTCTGATTTTTTCAATCAGTTCAGTGCCTTCTTCCATAATGGTATTATCCGCACCATAATTTGTATCAATAATTTTGAAGCCTAACTTCCTAAGGGCTCCATACATTTGCTCAGTAACGATTGTGCCAGGTTCCATGCCAAACTCTTCACCAAGAGCTACACGTACTGCAGGAGCCATTGTTGCAACAACGGTTATTTTTTTGTCTTTCAATTTTTGCTCAATCATTTCTACAGGATCCACAATATCTTTGATTGCACCAAACGGACAATTTACTAAGCATTGTCCACACTGCAGACATTTTGAATTGTCAATACTGTGTGTGGCACCATACTTACCATTGATTGCACCAGTTGGACAAAAAGACTTACATGAATCACAACCTTTGCATTCTTTTGCATCGATTTGAATGATCTCACTCAACTCTTTTGCTTGATAACTTTTAATAGTAATCTCCCCCAATCCTTCATACATCTAAAAATTGAATGTTAAGCAATCTAAAATGAAAAACTTCACTCCGTAAACAACAGCGATTCACTTAAACATTGTGATAATACACCTAACAGTTCAGCGCAGCTAACAAAGCCGAATATTCCGAGTCCACTTTGCTTTTATATAAAACAACATCCGCTTCATAAAAAAATAATTGCAATATAAAATACGATCGTCATTCAAAAAAATAAAAGTCTTCCGTTGACTTGCATAAACTTAAGCACATTGATCATTTAAGACAGATACCAAATTCGATACTTTTCGATGCTCACACAAAAAAAATATCTTCTTGGCAAAATCAATCTGTTTACATTCAGCCTTCGAAGCTATTTATCAATAAAATATGCCTTTTTCAAGTACTTGCGCTCCACTATTCGACTCTATTATACAATTTAATTCTTACAAAGTACATACTTATGAATAAATTTTATAGATAATGTGAAATATTTATCATAGTTTATATTTATCAAATAATTAAATAAATTAATTGTATTTCTCTTGTTCTATCATGCATAAAAATTAATAATATTTTAATAAATAAACTTAATTGTATTTTTTATACGTTTTTCTTTTCTATGCATTGCAATTGAAAATTTTGGATATACTAAAACAAAGGAGGTCATTATAATTTATGACTGAAGTTGATATTTTAGGACAAATTGCCGACTTAAAAGAAGTCGATTATAAAACGAATTTGGTGTTATCAAGTTTCATTGAGCTCCTCTGTGACAAAAATATAATCAATAAACAAGAACTACTTTGTAAAATTCAAGCACTTGATCTTGTTACCGAATTAGAAATCAGACATGCAAATAAGAACTTGTAGTTATGGAGCTCCCCCCTCCAAAAGATAAAAAAAGACCGATGGTGTTGCCGCATGAACTGCGGTAACGCCATCGGTCTTTTTTATCTTTTATGTTAATTCGTCTGTTTGATGTTATTTTCACTTTCTTGTTTTTCTTCTTGCGTAGTTGCATCTTTTAATTCTTCTAATTCTTCATGCTCTTCGGAGAACTGGTGGTTGACCTTGATTAAAACGCGTGTAATACGAACATTATCGACTTCTTCTACAATGAATTCATCACCGTCATAATCGACTTTTTCATTGACGACGGGAGGTATTTCAATCTGAGAATAAAGCCATCCGCCAATCGTATCAAAGCTTTCCGAATCAAGTTTCATTTCCAGCATATCATTAATTTCTTCTAATAACAGTCTCGCATCGACAGAGTACATATTCCCCTCTCTGGTTTCTACAAATGGACGTTCCTCATCAAATTCATCTTGGATTTCTCCTACAATCTCTTCGAGAATGTCTTCGACTGTTACCATACCGGCAGTTCCGCCATATTCATCTACAACAATCGCAATCTGCGCGCGTTGCTTTTGCAGCATTTTTAATAAATTGCTAAGCGGCATAGACTCTGGTACAGCTACAACATTTCTTGCCAGTGTACGAATATCGGGCTTTTCTCCATTTGCGAGTGCCCGTAATAAATCTTTCATATGCAAAAATCCAATAATATTATCTTTATCTTGGTCACAGATCGGATAACGTGTCAAATGTTCCTCTAAAGCAACTTTCAGATTTTCTTCAAAAGAATCTTCTATATATAAGCAAATCATATCCGTTCGCGGAATCATAACTTCACGTGCATTTCTTTCAGCAAAATCAAAAATATTGTCTACAAAAGTCAACTCTGTTTTATCGATAAACCCTTGTTTATGACTCTCTTCCATTAAAATGCGGATCTCTTCTTCGGTATGTGCCACTTCACCTTCAGTCGCTACTTGAATTCCTGCAAGCTTTAGAATCCAATTCGCAACATGATTCAAAAACCATACGACAGGATACATCAGTTTGTAAAAACCGATCATTGGTACAGCCGCAAATAATACAACTGCTTCTGCCTTTTGTATAGCGAGTGATTTTGGCGCAAGCTCCCCTAAAATAATATGCAGCGCAGTAATCAAAGAAAATCCTACAACAAAGGCAATCGTATGCCCGATTTCCGGAGATATTCCAAATGCCACAATCAATGGATGGATAAGTCTTGCAACAGCCGGTTCACCAATCCAGCCAAGACCAAGAGATGCCAAGGTGATCCCAAGCTGTGTTACAGATAAGAAAGCATCTAAATTATCCACTAAAGTTTTTGCATATTTTGCTTTGCTGTTGCCCTCTTGTAATAAAATATCAATTCGTGATGCACGTACTTTTACAATTGCAAACTCAGCTGCAACGAAAAAACCATTCAACAACACTAAAATAAACACCAAAAATAAATTAAACACTACTGACGAAGACTCCAAAAATTCCTCATTACCCATCTAAGTTGAGTAATAAGTTCACCTCCTAAATTCAATAACATCCTATACTTGTTTCTTCTTCTGCTATATTTGTAAGTATAATTGATAAAAATGTCTCCACCTGCGATTCACGTATTATTTCAACACAGTCCTTCTTATACTCTGTCCTTTTTCTTCATCGGTGATCCATCCGCTGCATCGGTCTTACGAAATGGATTTTTACGATTTTTAGGTTTTGGTTTCGTTAAAAAATCCGCAATTTCCCCATGCAGCATTTTCTTTGGTTGTAAATCAACTTTGATTTTCTTTGCATATTCACCTAACTTTATGACTTCTTTTGGTGAAACCAGAGAAATTGCCGAACCAGATTTACCGGCACGTCCAGTTCTGCCTACACGATGCAAATATACTTTTTCATCCTCCGGCAAATCAAGATTGATAACAAAATCAATATCTTGAATATCCAATCCACGTGCAGCCACATCAGATGCAACCAACAATTGAATCCGCCCTTTGCTGAAATCATCCAATGCTTTTTTCCGCTCCAGCTTATTGGCACTTCCATTTAAACCAGACACTTTAAGCCCGTGAAACTTTAATTTTTCCGTTGTAATCGCAATATCATCACTGCGATTTACGAAAACCAAGCCACGATTTACATTTAATATTCGTGTTAATTTACGTAGTACCTCTATTTTATCACGAAAATCAGCAATAAAATACAAATGTTCAATATTAGGTTTTGCGATAACGTCCTCTTTCAAATTCATAAACACTGGATTTTTCATAAAATCAGTTCTGCGAATTGTACGCGGAGAAATCGTCGCGGAGAACAATAAATGCTGACAATCTGTTGCCACACTGCTCAAGATTGTACGCGTACTCGGTAAATTTTGATCGTCTAACAATCGATCGGCCTCATCCAGCACCAAAGTTTTTACATTTTGTAATTTTATTTTACCCTTTTTCTGCAATTCAATGATACGACCTGCCGAACCAACAATAATTTGCGGTTTACTTTTCAATTTATCAATTTGCCGCGCAATATTCGCTCCGCCAATTAAAGAAGTACAGCGTATCATAAGCTCTGTATTTTTCAGTACGATTTCCAATTGACGATAAATTTGCATGGCTAATTCATAAGTGGGTGCTAAAACAACAGCCTGCACGTCTGATTTCGCTGCTTCAATATTTTGCAGCATTGGCAACAGATACGCCAAAGTCTTCCCCGTGCCAGTCGCGGACTGCCCAATCACATGCTTTCCTTCTAATGCCTCCGGTATCGCTTTCGCTTGAATTGGTGTAGGTTCGACAATACCAATTTTCTCTAAAGATTGTTCTAACACCGGGCTAATCCCTAAATGCAAAAATTTTTCACTCATAAATTTCTCCTTTTATCATGTGGTCCCTATATTAGGTTTACCATTTAGATCATTATATGTAGCCGTACATGACGGATAATTTGTACAACCCCAGAAAGAGCCATTTTTCCCATTGATCAATCGTAAACTGCCTTCTTTACAGCGCGGACACAATGCGAGTTTCTCCATCTCCTTCGGCTTTCCATTTTCATCATCGCAAGTCGCCCGACAACGAGGAAAATTGCTACAGCCCCAAAAGGGTCCGTTCTTACCATTTTTCAATTGCAATACGCCTTTTCTGCAACGCGGACACGGATGTTCTCCATTCAAAGGTAAACTCGTTTGATTTGCTTTTTCACAAAGCATTTTAGTAAAACCAATTTGTTCACTCACAAACTGCTCCAATTCGGCATCGCCTTCAGCCATTGAATGCAGATTATTCTCCCAAATCGCTGTAGAATCCGGATAAATCACCTCATCAGGCAAAGCATCGATTAACAAGTATGCCGCATCTGTAGGCACCAAGAATTTTTTCTTTGCTTCTGTCACCATAAACCCACGCGACATCAATTCTTTTATGATTGTGGCACGTGTCGCTTCCGTCCCGATGCCATACACATCTTTCAACTTTTTCTTTAGCTCAGGATTTTTAACATATTTATGAATTTCTTTCATCGCTGCCAGCAATGTTGCTGCCGTAAATCGAGTTGGCGGCTTGGTAGATTTTTTATCAATCGTCGTCTTTATATATTCTACCAAATCCCCTTTAGACATTGCCGGTAATACTTCCTGCGCTTCCTCTTTCTTATCGTCTGCCTCAGCACCATAAACTTCTTTCCACCCAAGCTGCTTCATCACCCTGCCGCTTGCCGTAAAAGTTTCTTCTTTATAATGAAGCTCAATTTTAGTCTGATCATAAATATAGATGGGATAAAACTGTGCAATATAAGCTTGTGCAATTAAAAAATAGATATTCCTCTCAACTTCTGTTAATGTGTTTAAATTGCATTTTTCCTGCGTAGGAATAATTGCATGATGGGCTGAAATCTTTTTATCATTCCAAGCGCGGCTTTTAATCTTTGGATCTGCCTGCTGCGCCAATTTTGCCAATTTTGCATCAGAAATCTCTATTAAATTTCTCAATATAATCTTAGCATCATCAAATTGATTCTGCGGCAAATAATCACAATCTGAACGCGGATAAGACGTGATTTTCTTTTCATACAAACGCTGTGCCGTATCCAATACTTGCTGCGGTTCATAGCCAAACCGTTTTCCCGCGAGCACCTGCAGTGCAGATAAGGAAAAAGGTAGTCTTTGTGATTCTTTCTTCTCTGCGGTTTCGTATAAAGCAACTTGTCCGCCTTGCGTTTCATGCTCGGCAAATTTTTGTGCCAACGCTTCCGCAATCTTTTGATCCAGCAGTCTGCCTTCACTATCCAAACCGATCTGCTCATCCTTGGGTTTCCAATTTGCAGTGACTGTGCCATTTTCATGGGCAAAATCAACTTTAATCGTAAAATAATCCACCGGAACAAAATTTTTGAGTTCACGCTCACGTCTAACAACCAAGGCAAGGGTAGGCGTCTTAACTCTGCCAATCGGTAAAGTAATCCGATGTCCGGCACGCTGGGCAGCCAGTGTATATGCCCTTGATAAATTCATTCCAATCAACCAATCCGCCCGCGCTCTCGCCAATGCGGAATGCTTTAAATTTAAGAATTCTTGATTATCACGTAAACTCGCAATTGCTTTCCGGATACTCTTTTCATCCAATGCATTGAGTAAAATACGCTTTACCGGCTTAGCGTTATGAAGATAATCAAGCACTTCATCAATTAACAACTGACCCTCGCGATCCGGGTCACCTGCGTGCACAATCTCTGTCGCCTGATCAATTAATCCTTTGATAATATAAAATTGTTTCTCACAAGATTTATCAATTAAAAGCTTCCACTCCTGCGGGATAATCGGTAAATCCTCCATACGCCATTTCTGATACTTACTATCATATTCATTTGGCTCGGCTTGTCTTAAAATATGACCAAATCCCCAGGTTACTACACCATCTTTCGTTATTAAGTAACCATCTTTACGTTGAATCGGACCAGTCAAACATTTCGCAATTTCTGCCCCCATACTAGGCTTTTCGGCAATATATAATCTCAAATTTTACACCCCATACCAATCAAAACAAAATCATTTCCATAACGAATACACGCCCCATATCAAAAATGCCACCCAAAGTATGCCTATCACTGCAATGGCAGTTAAAATATATGGCATTCTTTTTTCTAACTTCTTCATATCACGCTGGCACTCTATCCGAACATCTTCTGGCAAGCCGCGCATTAATAAATAAAGTGCAGCCGGAACGATCGTCATATCATCTAGCAGGCCAATCACAGGCAGCGAATCTGGCACCAAATCGATTGGGCTCAGCAAATAACCAATCACAATCAGCAGCAGCGTTTTCAGATATCGCGGTGTCGCAGGATTTTTCCATGCAAAATATAAGAGCACAAAATTTTCTCTGAATAAACGCATCCATGTCCATAATTTTAGCCACATAAACATCACCCCGCTTTACGCTCTAAAACTTATTTAACCTTTATTGTACCATATTCTATCTTACTTCCATAATATTATTTATTATTACAAAAAATCCATTAAACCAAAATTCGGTTCTAGCTGCTTTATGATGCTTTGACCTTTTTACGCAACAAGCAAGTTACAAAAATATTTTTTTCTTACGTAATTCAATTAAAAATTGTTAATTTTTTGTCGATTGAGAACTTTTTTCAATTGACACTTTATCTTAATATTGATATAATGTTGCAAACTTAATAATTACAGATAGAGGTTGCGGCTGATCAAGAGTAGCTACACGGAGTTGCCAGCGTAGATGTGTATTCAAAGGGATCGTCGCCGAAACGATTTGTTTCAGGCAGAAAACGATCGTTGGTCTTGGGTTGAAGAAACACAAGACTGTCATACTTAGGTGTGGAGTGCTATCTTGCATTGCTAGTTTAAACTGATTTAGCGATTTGCGAGGTATCGAAACTTCCAAATCGCTTTTTATTTTCCCAAATAAGATTTAACTTCAAAATACGGAGGTATCGTCATGGCAGAAAAAGTATTTCCTATTGACCGCAGTAAATTACAAGAAATTATAAAAAAATATCCAACCCCTTTTCATATTTATGATGAACAAGCAATCAGAAACAATGTACGCAGATTATTTAAAGCATTTGAATGGGCACCTTGCTTCAGAGAATATTTTGCAGTGAAAGCAACACCAAATCCAGCTTTACTAAAAATTCTTCGTGAAGAAGGCGTCGGCGCGGACTGCAGTTCCCTTCCGGAATTACTGCTCGCTGATATGTCCGGCATTCGTGGTGAATCCATTATGCTTACGTCAAATGACACACCTGCAAATGAATTTCAAAAAGCAATTGAGCTTGGTGCTGTGATCAATCTTGATGATATTACACATATTGACTACTTAGAAAAACATGCTGGATTCCCAGAAATTCTATCCTTCCGTTATAATCCTGGTCCTTTACTCGAAAATGGCAACACGATTATCGGCAAACCGGAAGAAGCAAAATATGGCTTGACCAGAGAACAAATCTTTGAGGCTTATAAAATCGCCAAAGAAAAAGGCGTAAAAAGATTCGGTCTGCATACAATGGTAATTTCCAACGAACTCAATCCGGATTGTTTCATTGGCACAGCCGAGCTTATGTTTAATTTAGCTGTTGAAATCCATCAAAAACTCGGTATTCAATTAGAGTTTGTCAATTTCGGCGGCGGTGTCGGTATTCCTTATCGCCCGGAACAAGAAGCCGTAGATTTAGAGTATGTTGGCGAAGGCATCAAAAAAGCATACGAAAAAATCATTGTAGCAAACGGTATTGCGCCACTTACGATTGCCCTTGAATTAGGACGTTCCATCACTGGCCCTTACGGATACCTTGTTTCCACAGCACTTCACAAAAAAGAAATCTATAAAAATTATATCGGCTTAGATGCCTGCATGGCAAATCTAATGCGTCCTGCACTTTATGGTGCTTATCACCATATCACGGTTCTTGGAAAAGAAAATGCGCCTTGTGATCAGATTTATGACATTACGGGTTCACTTTGTGAAAACAATGATAAATTCGCAGTAGACCGCGCACTGCCAAAAATCGAGATCGGCGATGTCCTCATCATTCACGACGCTGGCGCACATGGTCACGCAATGGGCTTTAATTATAACGGTAAACTTCGCAGTGCGGAATTATTATTAAAATCAGATGGCGATGTAGAAATGATTCGCCGTGCTGAAACAATGGAAGATTATTTTGCAACATTGAAATTCTAATACTTTTTCTTGCGCACATCTCGCCTCCCATATTCATATTATATAAAAATGAATATGGGAGGCTTTTTATTATGGATGAAAGACATGTTCCTTATAAAGGATTATATCCAAATCAACCGGATTCTTCTTGCATGTGTCCAACAGATCCAGACTTGCTGTTACTTAGAAAAAATGCAATCGGCGAACGCATGGCCATTTACTTTTACTTATGCGCTGCAGAACAGACTTCCGGTGAACTTTGTAAGTTATTTACCGAAATTGCACAAGACGAAATGGTTCATTTTCGTCGTACAATGACAGTGTTGGCATGTTTAGATCCTGTTCAAAACTGTGCTTTTAATGATGTTGAGATAAACTTACCATCTATTGATAGTTTCCGTAAGAGCAACAAAAACTGCTGTAACTTCGAAGTTCTTGAGCTCTTAACACAGGCAATCAACAATGAACTAGCCGCGATCAATCAGTATCAGGAAAGTTACACATGTGCGAAAAATAAAGATGTAAAAGTCCTATTCTGTGATAATGCCAACGATGAAAAAGTCCATCTTGCTGAACTGTGGAAAGCTATTATGTTATGTACAAACGAAAATACGGTGAAAGCATAAAAGATGGGCGTAAACCTACGCCCATCTTTTCATCATTTCATTCATCATACGAGCTTGCATGATTACAACAATCATTGCCTATATAAAACAGCAAAACAACAAACAATACAAGGCTATTTTCTCTCTCCCATAACACCAATCGCACCCTCTTCCATTCGGCTTATATTAATGTAGTATATGCGATCTGACATCATTGGTGAGCGTAACAAAAATACAGCCTGTTGTCTCTTTCCTACACATCAATGACTTTATCTAAAACATGAACTTTCACATCTTGAATCCCAAAATCTTTTGCTTTATCCCGATTGCTCATCACGATATCAATACGATTGCCTTTAATCGCACCGCCTGTATCCTCAGCAACGGCATACATCCCTCGGCCATCTTCAAATTCAATATAGACTTTACTGCCAAGTGGTATGACATCCGGATCAACGGCTATAACCCCCGGACGAACTTTCGTCCCAATATGGGTTTTATCATTCCATTTGCCATTATCCTCATATCCGGATGCATAAGCCGTAGCCACACTATGCATGATTTTATTCGCATTGTTTTTATGCGGTCTGTGTCTCTCGCTGATCGCGCTTGCCAATTCGTCATCTTTTTCGACCAGCTTTTTATCTAATTCCTTATTAATACGGTCCTTTAACTTATCATTCACATTACCTTCAAGTTTATCATTCACACCGTCTTTGATTTTGTCCTTGATGGTTTCCCTAACCGTTTCATCCACACTATCTTTGAAATTTATGCCGGTTTTAGACTTTAACGTTTCATTCACACTGTCTTTAATCTTCTCGGTGATATTATCCTTCAAGGTCTCACTCATGTCGCCTTTTGAATTGAACACCGCATCTGTCACAGCATCTGGCAGAGATTTCATCAGACTGTCTGGACTTGGACTAGCATCTGCTACAGGTGTCTGCGCCGCAAGTACTGCAGAAGATGCAAGAATCGCCCCCGTCAAAGAGGCCATAACACGACCATATTTTCTTTTTGGTTTTTTATATCCTCGACGTTCCATATCATCACACTCTTTTCACAAAAATAAGGACGGACAAGCTATGAATTGTCAGCCCATCTTCATACTCGTACATAAGTGATACGAATTTCCCATCGCCGCCTAGCGAATATTTTTAGTTTGTCCTTATCCTATGAAACTATGCAATAACCTTATCGAATTTCGATACCGAGTACTGTTTCCATCTGTTTGAGGGCAAATTGATGCGCCTCAACATCAAAACTAGCAACACCGCCACGATACACGATCACCTTTTTATCACGATTACAAAGTTCTTCGACTGTAAATAACACGCAAATATTTGTGCAAACACCGACTACAGTCACTTCATCAATTTCTTCAAGCTGCTCCTCTAAATCGGTGTTATAAAAACCACTGAACCGTTGTTTTCCTGTGATATTCTCCTCATATCCGTCAAAACGTAATTCTTCAATGATCTCTGCCCCATTTGTTCCGGCAATACAATGTTTTGGAAAACGATGAAATTCCACATCATCTTCTTTATGCCGATCACAAATGAAAATAATCATTTCACCCGCTGCACGAAATTCTGCAATTTTTTCTTTGATCAACGGTACAATTGCCTGTCCTTGCTCTCCACAAAACAAAGCACCATCACAGTCAATAAAATCTTTTAACATATCAACGACTAATAAAGCCTTGCGCATAAAACCTCTCCCCAATCATCGTTTAGTTAAAATTTTCCGCAATTTTGGAGCAAGCAGCATGGCAATCACCGCACCAACCCCTGAGGTCATCAAAGATCCCGGCATATTGCCAAGTGCTACACTGATGCTGCCGCTCACTGCCCACCAAGCAATCACATAACCCCCCAGCGTACAAGATGCAGCGAGTGCCATTCCTAATACTGCACGAAACACCCACTTTTCCTCTATCATTTTTTCCGGCCATAAACCATGCGCAACAGAACCTACAGTAAATCCTGCTGCTCCTTTAATCACAAACGACCACAACGTATATGGAGAAAATCCTAATAACAAGTCAAAAAAAGCTGATCCAATCGCCGCAGCAAGACCTGCGTAAATCCCGCCAAACAAGATACCGATCAAAAAAACTGCCGCTGTTCCTAAGTGGATCATTGCGCCTACTCCAAATGGTATTTTAATCGATGTTGCAATTACACATATGGCAGCCAGCATCCCAATCATCGCCATATCACGTAACTCTAATCTTTTCTTCTTCTGCATTTCAAACGCCTCCACTTTCAATTCCCTTACTATATAGGCTTATAATATTCGTCATTTATTTTTTATTTCCTACTGTTTACTTTATACTCTTAAAAATCTTTAAATTTTTTTGCAGAAGAGACTGCATAGTCTCCATTTACATTGTTGTTTTTTATGATAGAATGTAGAAATATCGCTATAAATCATTTTTAGGAGGATTCATGCAAAACAGTATTAAAATTTTAGTATGCAGTACATTATTGATGAGTTCAATGCCTGCGGCTTGGGCTGGAGCGGACTTGGGCAAAGGAGAAACTTTGTTAGAAATCGGCTCTTCACTCAATTCCAAAGTAAAGGGCGAAGGTGCTCTACCTTTAGAAGCCGGCGGAGAATCCGGGTTCAAATCCGCAATTACCTATGCAATTGACGATAACCTTTCGATACAATATCGCAAAAATATGTTTACATCTGAAGAAAAAACGGTTTCTTTAGGAGGATATAATTTAACAACGCAAGCAAATGCAGATTTATCTGATTATAATTTGCTCTATAAGCTCAATAAAAATGCGAAATTGATCGTCGGGTATGAACATAATAAAATCACATATGATGATTACGTAACTAAAGCAACACGATCCGGTATGCATATCGGACTTAATACTACTTACCCATTAAGTCAAAAAACGGCTTTGTTTACAAATCATATTTACGGCAACAAAATGAGATCGAATGAAATCGGTTTCAACATCGACCTAGATAAAAAAAGCGCACTCGCTATTTCTTATATCGATCGTCGTGTAAATGATATGGATGTAAAAATCCCTGCCGTAAATTATACAAATAAAATCGACTATAAAATGACAGGTATTGCCGTAATGTACGGTATAAAATTGTAATAACAACTCAAAAATAGGACAAGCGAA
The DNA here is from genome assembly GCF_900086705.1 of Massilibacillus massiliensis. Taxonomy (NCBI): domain Bacteria; kingdom Bacillati; phylum Bacillota; class Negativicutes; order Selenomonadales; family Sporomusaceae; genus Anaerosinus; species Anaerosinus massiliensis. Next base: position 1,131,346 of record NZ_LT575483.1, read on the forward strand.
AAACCTTCGCTTGTCCTATTTTTCTTTATGCCAAAACTTTCGCTAAGCGAATCAATTCCGGATCAAGAGTTTTGCTATTATTCACTGCATCGTTTAGATCGATACTCACAGGTTTCCCCGCATCAAAACCAAAGACAACATTTGATAAACCAGACAGTAGTGCAAGGGCTGCCTTTTCACCAAGAATACTTGCTTTAATGCGATCTTCAACACTTGGTGCACCACCGCGTTGGATATGCCCAAGTACGGAAACTCTCGTATCGATTCCTGTTTTTTCCGCCACGAGTTTACTGATCTCAACCCCACTGCCTGCGCCTTCAGCAACTACTACAATGCTGTAACGTTTGCCTCTTTCGTAAGATTCCTTAAGTTCATGGCACATTTCATCAATATCAAATTTTGCTTCTGGTACAAGTATATGTTCAGCACCACCGGAAATCCCCGCTTGCATTGCGAGCCAACCGGACTTGCGCCCCATAACTTCTATAATGATAATACGACGATGTGCCGAAGCAGTATCACGTAATTTATTGATTGCATCTACAATTGTATTCGCTGCAGTATCACTACCAATCGTATAATCCGTTCCCCACACATCATTATCAATCGTTCCGGGAAGACCAACAACAGGCATTCCCATTTCACTTAATAATTTGCCTCCGGTTAAACTGCCATCACCACCGATGATTACCAAACCTTGAATACCACGTTTTTTTAATTGTGCCAATGCTTTTTGGCGACCTTCCGGAGTTTTAAATTCTTCACAACGTGCTGTACCAAGAAAAGTACCGCCGCGCTGAATAATATCACCGACATCACGTGATTCTAATTTTTTCATATCGTCTTCTAAGATCCCTTGGTAACCATTATAAATCCCATACACTGTTGCACCTTCATATAACGCTGTTCGAACAACAGCACGAGCTGCTGCATTCATTCCCGGACTATCTCCGCCACTCGTCATTACTGCAATACAATTTAACATGTAGTCACTTCCCCTTACCAAGTAAATATATTTGTGAAAATAAAAACATAGACTATTAGCTTTATTTTATCTACTAGGTGAATTATTGTAAAGTACCATCTACGATAAGTATAGCTTATCTTAAAGCTGTTCATTATATTACAAAATTAAAAATGGCCAGTCTTTAAATGATCTAAAAATAGATAACAGGCTATTAATATACGTTCATTATTAATAGCCTGTTTCCTTTACAGTCTTACCATATGATTTTATAAAGCTTCTACTTCATGCTTATAGATATTATTTTAACACACCTGCTGCAAATCCTGCAATACCGACAGCAAACAATCCAAAAATAATCCAAAGTGCATTGACTTTCTTTTTTAATAAATCCATACAAATAAACGTCAAAATCAATGGAACCAAACCTGGCATTAATTGATTTAAAATATCTTGTACTGTAGTAACAGCAACCGAACCATCCTGCATCGTAATTGTCGAAACTACCAAGGGGATATTAACCGAAGTCCACTTACAAACCAGCGCACCCATGACAAACAATCCTAGAATTGAGGCACCTTCTGTGATTTTTTGCAGTCTATTTCCTGCAACGTCTTTCACAATATCTGTACCTTTCACATACCCATACTGTATGCCATACCAACGCACAGCTAAGCGAACTACATTAAATAATAGGAAAAAAAGGATCGGACCAAATATACTGCCCGTTAATGCGATGGATGCGCCCAATGCCGCTGTCATTGGTCTAAGAGTTCCCCAGAAAATCGGATCTCCCACGCCGGCCAAAGGCCCCATCATACCAACCTTAACTCCATTAATGACACTATCAGGAATATCGGCACCATTTGCTCTTTGTTCTTCCATTGCTGCAGTAATGCCAATGATTGGCGCTGTAACGAAAGGATGCGTGTTATAAAATTCTAAATGCCGTTTCATTGCATCTTTACGCTCTTGTCCTTCGTACAGTCTTTTAATGATAGGAACCATGCCAAAACAATACCCTAATGCCTGCATCCTTTCAAAGTTCCAGGAACCTTGTAGAAAATTTGACCGGATAAATGCATTCAACATATCACCTTTGGTTAATTTTTTTGTTTGATTTGCCATTTTTATCTTCCTCCTCCAAAATTAATTTATTAGTCGTCTAAATCGTCGTCTAAATCATCATCTTTTGTGCTTGCAATTGCAGCAGTTGCCGCAGCAATACTTGGAGCTTGATACTTAGGGTTCAATTGGATATAAATAATCGCCATGACAAGTCCAATCACACCAAAAGCAACCAAGTTGAAATTTGTAAATGCCGCAAAAACAAAACCTAAGAAGAAGAAAGGCATTAAATATTTTGCCCCCATCATATTGATCACCATTCCATACCCAACAACTACGATAAATCCGCCAGCGACCTGCAAACCACCAGTAATTACAGGCGGAATTGCCGCAAGCATGGACTGTACTGCACCAGTACCGACAAACATTGCAACTAAAACAGCAGGAATAGATATGCGTAATGCTTGAATTCCCAAAGCTAGTAAATGGCATACATCGATTCCTGTTAGATTGCCTTCTCGTGCATACTCATCTGCTTTATGCTGGAAAAAAATCGTTGCTGTTCTTACGAGAATTGTAAGTACCTGCCCTGCTGCTGCAAGTGGCATTGCAATTGCTATCCCAGCACCAATACTTTGTTTACCAGCGATGACCAGAATTGTCGAAATAACAGAAGCCAGCGCCGCATCTGGTGCAAGTGCCGCTCCGATATTCATCCAGCCAAGTGCAATCATTTCCAATGTACCGCCAATGATAATACCGGTGGTTATATCACCTAAAATAAGACCTGTTAACGTACATGCAATCAGTGGACGATGCGTTTGAAATTCATCTAATATACTTCCCATCCCACAAATACAAGACATTAAAAAAACTGCAATAATCTGAAAAGTACTAAGTTCCATAAGTTACCCCTCCAATATAGAATTTATAAATACATTTTAGAGAACCCTTAATTCATATGAAACATCAGAATCATTTATCACTTAAGATAAACTATTTTAATACACTCATTAAATCTACTTTTGTATCACTGTCCACTTTTCTCATTTCAAGTTCAATACCTTTTTCATGGAGTGCTTTAAAAGATGCTACATCTTGATCATCCACAGAAAGAACCTGTGTCAGCTGTCTTTTTCCTTCTTTAAAACTCATGCCGCCAATATTTACACTTGTAATGTTTACGCCAGCTTCCACCATACGAAGCACACTTGTAGGATTGGTAAACAGCAACAAGCATTTATCATTTTCATATTTGGGATTGTTATAGGCGCGAACTGCCTTATCCACACTTACTACACTGGATTTTATCCCCGGCGGCGCTACTTGTTTTAACAAAGTAGCTCTTATAGAATCTGTTGCTACTTCATCATCACAAACAATAATACGTCCACAATTTGTTACCTTTGTCCAGATTGTTGCCACTTGACCATGGATTAACCGGTCATCAATTCTCGCTAATACGATATGCATTATAAATCGTCCTCCTCATTTTCCTGTATTGTAGTTAGATGAAATGTTTGTGTCCCCGCTTGGCCTGCCTCCACAGCTTTTTGCATAACTTTCTTGATGTCATCAACCGCCAAATTACTAAATTGATAACTAACCATTTCGACTAGCATCGGTAAATTCACACCGGTTACAATCCCGTACTTTTCTTCATGAACTGCAATACGGCAAGCCGCATTATAAGGACTGCCGCCAAATAAATCATTCAAAAATACAACGCCGTCTTTTGTATCAAGCTCTTTTAATGCCGCTTCATATTTGACAGCCAAATCATCTGAACCCTCTCCAGGCACTAAAGTAACTGCTTTTACATTTGTAATAGTTCCACAAATCATTTCACAAGTTTTAATCAATTCACTTGCAAAATTTCCATGCGTACCGACAATGATTGCTAACATGATTTGCCCTCCCCAATCTCACTTCAACCCAAGGACGTGTCTGGAAACTATCAAAACGGTCACTGATAACGCTTTTTGCGCATTGATCATTCCACTAATTCTCAGACATACCTTAAGAAAAAAATTTATTTTCACTCGTTTTATAAAATTGCAAATTGCGTGCCAACTTTGTGTATTACATCTTTTCTGTATAACCATCTACCGTTTTGATACTCTAACGTAAAATTTAATACTCTATATTTTTAAATATAATACACTATAAAATGACAAAATAAAAAATACACTATTGTTTTGTTTGCACAATAGTGTATTCTAAAATTTACAACATTTCGGAAATAAGAATCATTTCATCTTCAGTTAACGTTATTTTTAAAGTATTTTTAAATACACTAGCAGCTTTTTTGACGGCATTCAGCTTGTGTGTATCAATTCCGGCAGAACTTCCTTCATAATGCAGCGGCTGATTAATAATCATTCTCTCCAATGCACATCCACAATGCACAATTAAACGAATTTGAATAGGATTGCTGAATTTACGATTTAGTTCTTTCTCCAATACACTGGCAAATTCCAGCAATACACTGATCACCTTTGTTGGGTTTAAATACGTTAAAAACTTTTGCAAACTCTCTTCACAAAGATTACGTACAACGACATTTTCTTCTTTTACAATCACTTTCCCCGTCTTCTTAAGCAAATTGCGAAGAATCGTTTCCCCTTCTCCATGAAGTAATTTTTCCAGTGGGATAAATGGAATTTCTAATTTTGGTTTTACCATTCCTACTGTGGCAATGATGGTATGCGCTTTTGCGAGCTCCATCAGTACAGTCTCCAAATTCTTGACGCCAATTGGAATCACTTCTATTGTTCGATCAACGACATGTACCAAAATATCTTCTACAATTTCTTTTAACTTCACCGCAGCACCTTCACCAGAGGTGCAAATTGTAACAATCACTTCATTCGTTGTCTTTATTTTTTTACCATCAACCAAGGCGATCTCATACCCTTTAAAATTAAGCAACGATTCGTAGATACTATCTAAATCCATCCCGACAATATCGGCTTTGCGCATCGCTTCTAAAATCAACGGCGTGGATACCATATCAATCGTTCTTACCTGCACCTTTAATTTCTCCATAATCCATGTACCTAAATTACATAAAGACCCCATATCAGCAAGCAATAATACACCTTTTTGATAATTCAAATCTTCCAGCTTACAGATCATTTTCTCTAAAATTTCCTGTGGGCTTACTTCAAGCGGCATATCAATCGCAATAAGATTTGTATCATTGGTACTGAATAATTTTTGCGCAACTTCCACCATAGACGAGGCCGTACTTTTTCCATGTGTTGCAACTATAATAATTACTTTTTCATCTTTCTCATCTTCTTGTATCGAACTCAACAACAAAGCAAAATATTCGATTTCAGCCTTTGGGACTTCAATATGGTAATGCCCCTCTATTTTTTCCTTGATTTCTAAAGCAACCTTAAATTCAATTGAATCCCTTCGCAATGCTCCTTCAATCTCACTATACGGCAATTCTTGATTTGCTTTCACACGTTTTAAAAATGCACTCAAATGCAAGCTAAAAGCATACAAAAATTTATCGCCATATTCCCGTTCCAAATGTTTATGCGCCAAACGATTGATCTCTTCTGTAAAATCTACCAAGTCTTTATCCACAATTTTCAACAGTCGCTGCCTCGCTGTCATATGAGAATTTTGTTTATTATAAAACGACTTAATATAGACATTTACATCTGTCGCTACAACCTGCTTGATTAATTCATTGCTGATACCTTCTTCTTTTAACAGCTCAACCTTGTCTTCCACAACTTGATATAAATTAAACGCCTCTTTATCAACGTCTTCATTGACCAATAACTTCTCGCCCTCCGGCATAATAAATAACGGTTCATCAATATAATTGCTAAGCTCTGAAAGTTCTTTACGATTCGCACTTAAAGTAAGCAGTCCGGTTTTTATCTTTGACGGCAAAATTTTAAAATCAATCTCAATATAATTCGGATTGTCAATGCCATTGAGAAACGCCTTTGCACACAGCAGCTTAATATTCGATTTGAGCTGTCCGACATTGCCAAGACCAATACTGCCGATCAAGGCTTTGACTGATTCCACGGTGATTTTTACCGGTTTTTTAATTCTTTGCACTTCATCCGATAACAGCAAACGAATAATTGCAAGTTTTTCTTCTAAAGACCGTTCAAGCAATGGTCGAATTGTAATAATATTTGGAATACGACGAACGAAGGTTCTCGTTAATGCGGAAGTAGGATCTTCCGTAGTTGCACATATAATAAGAACCTTTGCTTTTCGCGTTCGCGTCGTCTCACCAAGACGATTAAATGTTCCCGTATCCATAAAATAAAAAATCATTTCCTGGCCTTCCGGTGGCAAACGATGAATTTCATCTAAAAATAAGATGCCCTGATCGGCAGCTTCTACCAAGCCAGCTTTGGCAGTATCAGCCCCTGTAAAAGCACCCTTTATATGTCCAAAGATATGTGAAATCAAAAGCTGTGCGTTATTATAATAATCAGCACAATTAAAGGTAATAAAAGGGGCATCAGCGGCAAGTTTATGTACGGTTTTCCCATATTCATACATCATATGAGCGAACAAGGTCTTTCCAACACCCGTTTGTCCTACGATTAAGGTATGCAACCCATCGGGCGGATATAAAATTGCTGCTTTTGCCTGTTCTACTTGTTTTTTTAGGCTGCTATTTGCACCGATTAAATATTCAAACGGCCCTTTTTGTACAAATTCCGACTTAGGGATGCATTCTTCGATCGCATTTACTTGAATCGGACCAAGCTCAATAACTTCACCGGTCAAAACTGCTAAACTCTCTTTATCAAAAAATAGTACAGGTCTGCCAAGTATCTTGATAATCTTATCCTGACGGTGCAGTGCGTTAAGTTCCATACTGACATTATTGCGTAAGATATTTAAATTTTCAGCAATCTCTGCCGCATCAACGCCTACTCGTCCCTGCAACGCTTCCAGTTGATATTCCTTCGACTTCGATTTTATATACTCATAGATTTTATCAATACGTTTCATGAGTCACCAGTCCCTAAACTTATTTGTCTCCCTGAAAAATTGAACTTTCTACTTTTTCCATCGTTTTCTTATTTTATCATTTTACCCTATAAATAGAAAAACGGCTAGTATTCTTGTGAAATACTAGCCAGTAGTTGATAATCTATGGACAGATAGGCCGCCGGTCGGCGATAAGCACTCATCTGCGTCGTTGCAGCAAGGTGCTGTCGCCCTAGTACAAAAGTACGACTCCTTCTCAACCTCTTGCTGCGCCTAGCAGCTGAGCACTTCTCACCAACCGGAAACCTATCTTCGTACTAGTTTATAAGTGGTACGGATTTCGTTATTTTCTAAATTATTGGCATAAATAATTACATATAAGGTGCGGATCAGTGAAATTTTTTAAATCATTGTGCTGATAAAGATTTTAATAGTGCCTGCCGTTGTTGTTTTACACTTGTCACGTTTTGCAGTGAAGCTTCAATTGGCGTGATCTCTTTGCTGCTATTAGCATTGATAAACGATCCGACCAGCCTTTGTTCTTCTACTGCATAAAGGTCTTCCTGAAAACTCACGTAAAACTCATGCTTCTGATTAGAAATTCTTTTCGCAGTCATTTCTGGGATGATCATCCATTTACATCCTGCTTGTTTCGCTTTCGCGAATTCCTCTGACAAAGCCCCTCGCTGCCCCTCCGCAATCAAAAAACTCGGTAAACTGGTTCGCAAGACTGACGCATAGTTTTCTTCCATATAAAACTGATCTTCCGCAATCTCCTTATCTATCTTCGTAACAAGCGGCGCAACGTAGACCATAGCCGTCTCGCCGCCGGCTACACCTTCATACCGATTGGCAATTTGCCTTTCCTCCAGAACGCCTGCTTGTTTCGCCTCTTCTCTCACATCATAATAATTTCGGATTGCAGAATCCAAATATACCGTAATCGAGTGACGTTTCTTATCAACATTTCGATTGCGCCGCCAAACTTCTTGGCTGCCAAACTGCGCATATCCGCCCGAAATATTTTGCAATACATTTCTCACTGGATCGCCTTGTATCACAACCCTGGTCAAATTAATCTGACTGCCAAACTGATCTGCAAAGGCTTGATTGCCCACAGCGGGTGCGCCAAATGTAATCACTTCGAGCTGTGCGGGATCGACACCTAAACTAATAAGTCTCGCAGCTCCCAGTGTTGCTACCGCTCCGCCTAAGCTATGTCCAACCAGATACAATTTACGCTTACTGTCGCCTTTTAATACATCTGCAATATATTCGCCATAGGTTGCACCATCATCTTCTTCACTGAAAAAAGCAGTCTGCGTATACTTATGAAACCCACGATGCACCATTGGCTCTTTGCTGGTAAGATTTTGTTTTTTTGCTTGTTCAGCAAATTGCTCTGGTGTAGTTCCACCAAAATATATTTTGTTAAAATTGAGATCAATTGCAAGATCTTTAAAACTTTCTGTTCCGGTAATTGCTAAAATATAAATATCATGCTCCAATTCAAAAGCATCATTTTCAACAAAGTAAAATTTTGTATCAACACCATTTACAAATTTTTTATACGGCTTGATCTGCCAACCTTCTTCTAAGAGCTCGGTTCTTGCGATTTGACCGATGCGATCATTATAAGTAGCTAAACAAACAATTGCGTTGATATACTCTAATTTCGCCTTCTGATACTCTTCTAAAATTCCGGCATATGCAACCGTATTCATAAAAAATACAAAGCATAGACATAGAAGAAGTGTCTTTTTAAGTACTCTTTGCAAAACCAATCCCCTCCATTTGATCTGGCGATACGGTCCAATGATCAGCCAAAATCCTGCGTAGTAGGCTCACATTCTTTTGGCAAATGCCTCTGAACGAACCTGTTATGTATCTATTTATTATACGAGAAGATTCCGTTCTCTTCCAGTTCCAAATATTTCAATATTTACTTATCTAATTTGATCAGCGACCAATCATCCAGTAATTCACCATTTTGCTTAAATACTTGTACATACAAGACCCCATTGGCAATTTTTACGACAGAATAAGTTGGCATATCCGTAGCATTTGTGAAATATGTATTCCATAGCTTGGTTCCAACACTTTCATAATACTTTGTTCCACTGCGTCCAACTGTACTATAAATGGTACCACCTTCCGCAACCCGCTGATCGTTTACCATCGCAAACGTACGTGCATTCACATGATCATGTCCACTGAATACAACATCTACACCATATTGATCAAAAATTGGTACAAACTGCTTTGTGATGGATGCCGTTATTTGATCTGTACGATTTGGGTATACAGGACGATGTACAAATACAACTTTCCAACGTTTATTCGTAGCCGCCAAATCATTTTTGAGCCATATCTTTTGCAACTCCAGTGACGCCGGAATAAAGTTGCGTTCTTCCCCGAATTGACTATCTAAAATCACAAAATGCACATCACCATAGTCAAATGAATATACCTGCCCTTTTAAGCCTTCAGGGCCATTTTGCGGCAGCATAAATTGCTGTGTAAAAAAGGTCGGCATAGAGAATTTTCTTTCTGGTGTATACGTTTCATGATTCCCCACCACTGGAATGATTGGCAGTTTATTAGAAATACCCGAAATTCCAGCAAACCAGTTCTTCCATTCCTGATAAGTTTGACCATTATCAACCAAATCTCCCACATTCACAAAAAATGCGGCATCACGATTTTGAACATACGCATTCGTAAATGTCGATTTCCATACACTGTAGTCATTGCTTTGCGAATCACCAAACAACAAAAATTTAAAATTGCTTTCTAAACTTTCTGTACGAAACATTCCCTCTGCATCCCAATTTTGACCATCACCAATTCTATATACATACCTCGTTCCCGGTTGTAAATTCTTTAAAGTTGTACTATGCATATAAACATTTCCTTGATCAGTAGCAAACAACGAAGTCTCTGCTTTTTGCATTTTTACCGTTGAAACTTCAACCGCCGGCATATCCGCTTCACTATATTCCACATACAGCATATTACTTTCTTGATCCTGCGTTCGCCAAGTGATCGTCTGTGTTGTCTTTGCATCTTCGACCCAGGTAAGCGTAATATCTTCAACAACGCCATGTGCCAAACAAGATGACGTGATAAAGAGCATACATAGCACCAGAGCCATCCAAATACGATTCCACTCCATCTTTTTCATTACGTTCCCTCCTCTAAAAGATTTTCTTATACAGTATCATATAATAAAATAATAAAAACACCAAGTTTTTAAGTCATTTTTACAAAAAAGAAGAGAAATCCATCACTTCCATGATTTAAGATTTCTCCTCTAAATGAAAATATTTTCGCCTGATATACCATAACCGCACAAATAGTAAAACCGCACCAACAACAATGCCCGCAATCAATCCAATCCAATAACCGTATGGACCAGCAGAAAAAAAGTTAGCAAATCCATACCCCAATGGCAATCCAACGATCCAAAATGATATTATCGCCAACATTAACGTGACTTTTACATCCTTATATCCTCTAAGCGCACCTTGCATTGGTGCATTTACAGCATCAGCCAATTGCAGAAAAATTGCATAGACCAAAAATACCTGAATCAATTGGTCTACAGCAAGGTTATGTGTATATAAGGCTGAGATCTCAGCTTTATAAAATATCAATATACTTGCTAATGTCCCCGAAAATAGCAGTGAAATCAGCATGCCCATATTCGTATATTGCTTCGCATCTGTATACCGACCTGCGCCAACTTCAAAGCCAACTAAGATCGTTAAGGTCATACTAATACTAAGCGGGATCATATAAACCATCGTAGTAAAATTAAGAGCTGCTTGATGTGCCGCAATGACTTCAGTTCCGTAAGCAGCCATAAATAATCCCACTGCACCAAAAATACTTTGTTCACAAAAAATTGCACTGCCAATCGGTATGCCAATGGCTAGCTGCTTTCGCAAATCTTTAAATGACACTGCAAAAAATGTTGCAAATATCTTATATTCTTTAAAAGGTTTGCAATTACAAACCACAACAATATTAATGATCATTACCATCCAATAGGCAATTGCTGTTCCAACCCCAGCACCGATACCGCCAAGTTGCGGAAACCCAAACTTACCAAAGATGAAAAGATAATTCATTATAATATTAATAGGAACTGAGCAAACCGTAATCAACATTGTAACTCTGGTGTAGCCCAATGCATCAATGAAATTCCGCAGACTAGAACTAATAAAAATAGGACAAATCCCAAATGCTATAGCTTGGAAGAAACCTCTGGCAATTGTCTCTACTCTCGCATCAAGATTCATAAACCGCAAAACAGGATCAGCAAAAAGATAACCAAGTAAAACAACACAGATACCAATAATAATTGCTAAATAAATTCCCTGTATTACGACAAAAGGAAGCTGCTCTTTCTTGCCTGCGCCGTATAATTGTGCAATCATTGGTGTTAATCCAGAAATGACACCCAAAATCCCGCCAAAAATCGGCATAAATAGATTCACTGCTATGGCAACACCAGCCAAATCATATGCACTAGCATTCCCTGCCATAACGGTATCAAAAAATCCAATCGATATAATTGCCAATTGAGTAATAAAAACAGGGAACAGAACAATAACAACTTGTCTTAATTTTTCCTTATAAGTAAACGTTTGTCTCATGAAAAATCTTTATCTATACAACATTTTTTATATTTTTTACCACTTCCACATGGACAAGGGTCATTTCTGCCAATGCTTGAAGAACGTGGTACAAATTTTACAACATTGTCTTTCGTTTTCTGCGATTGATATTTTTCCAAAAAGTTTCTTTTAACACCTGATAAATCCTGTGGACGGTTCCCTTTTAATACCCATTTATGTGTCGTATTGTTTAATTCAGCTAAAATAGCTCCTATATGCTGCACTTGTTCCAAGCTAGATAACTTTACGACAGTTTGTACATACCCGATCACCTCGTTCAATTCTTCATCATTTAACATCATAATACATATTTCCCCGGCAATATTTTTTGCTTCATCCGGTGAAAGTGCTAATGTCTCCTCAAAGAATTTAATCAAAGCAAGATATGCTTCTGTCTCTTCGTAATATTCTAAATCTCCGGCTTGATAAACTTCATCATACGTAAATTCACAATACGCAATATCTTGACGAGCAATTTGCTCTTCAAATAATGCCTCTGGATCCATTACCGTATAATAATACATCCCTACTTCTGTATTGATGATATTTCCCTGCCAACAGCCGGCATTGACCATGACACCCATAAAATCAACGAAATCAATCTTTTTACTCTTTAATAGCTGATTTACACGTGCATGCAATTGATCATAAGGTAAATATCCATAATAATATAACAATCCTGTTGCTAAATGAATGATTTCATCGTTTGCAGTAATTTCTTTTTTTAACTTTGCATTATCCAGACTCGCATAAACCTCTAACAATTCATCCGGTAAATACCAAGCCTGCGCATCATCATCGTGCATACCACTGAATAAGATCCCAATACTGCGCATATAGTCCATGCGGACATCATTCATATCAAGGACTGTGCTCAGACCTTGTTTTCTGCTCAAATGCGTCAAAATATTATACTGTTCAATCCCAATCGTAATCATCCACTTATGAGAAAACGCAACAATCTCCGGAACTAACGCCTCTGCCATCTCTTGTTTTTTTAACGTGCTAATCCCCTGCACGCATAAGTTATAACGAATATCATCTAATTCCGCTTTTGTTAAAGTACTAAGTGCCGCAAGCAGTGTACGTTTTTCCGGAACCTGATAACGCCATAAAATCTTTTTACGTTTTTCCATCTGTTTTGCAATCTCTATTTCTAAGTCATCCGCTACAATATCCTGTCCATTTTTTTCTGCCATATGAATCCCTCACTTATTTAAAATCCTTTACAAAATAAAACCCTATTTGCAGACTCTGCCACAAATAGGGCTTTTTCATCCATCCTTCACTTACTCTAAGTTTATAATAGATATTTCCCAATCGTCAAGTTATGTAGGCTAAATTATGTCAAAATTACTCATACGAAAAATACCGATCCAGACCTCTGAAAATTCCTGTTGCCGCTTTTTTTACGCCCGCAGCAGTCTGAAGGAATTTTCCCTCCTCTGGATTTGATATAAATGCCACTTCAACAAGTGTTGCTGGCATTTTCGTATGTTTTACCACGTAGAAATTACATGTACGCGTACTGCGATCAACCGTTCCTAACTGACTAATAACGCCCTCACGAACAAACTTGGCAAGGCGCTCATCTCCATTTGTCTTCGGATAATAATAGGAAGACGTTCCTTTTACTTGTGCATTGACAAAAGCATCTAAATGAATACTAACAAATACATCTGCATTCGCACGATTAGCGATATCCGCTCTCGCCTGCAATTCCTCTTTCGCAGAAGCATTCGCATAGGCAACATCCATATCGGCACTGCGTGTCATAATTACCTTCGCTCCAGCTCCTTCTAACATTTGTTTAAGTTCTAAACCGATTTCAAAGGTAATATCTTTTTCCTTGCTGCGATCAGGTCCGACAGCACCACTGTCACTGCCGCCATGTCCGGGGTCAATCGCAATGATCTTATCCTTCAATCCCGGTACATCAAACAGTTTAATATTCTTTGTTACAACGGCATCCGCATCTGGTAATGTTGTTCCTGACGTACTTTCGGAAGCTGGCACAGTTGTATGTGTTTCCTCATGTGCAAGATTGCCAAAATCCATAACGATACGATTTGCTTTATCAGCCGCCGGATTTTCTTTTAAGGAAAAAATATCATACTGATCTTTTGATACATTGGCTTCTACGACGACGCGTACCGTTGATGCATCAAATTGACTTACTCTTACTTTGCCTACCAAGCTACTATTGACCGCTGTCACCTTACCAACATCTGGGCTTAACCAAGCGCCCTTCATATCAATCGCAATCCTATTTGGATTCGATAAAACAAAGGTTTTATAATCTACAGGCCCGGATGTATCTAAAACCACTCGTACTTTATCACCACTGTTATAAATTCGAACTCCATCCACTCTCGCCAGTCCACTCACACGTTCACTGAAACCAGCGGCAAATCCCATCGCTGGACTCGCAATAAAACACACCAACACTAACCATAAAAGAATCGACTTGCGCATCTTACTCCTCCAATTGTTGAGAATTATATCAATCGCGACTTAGTTCAAAATCGTGTATTATATTTTGAACTTTCGTCAAAAATATCCAAAATGTCGACTACATTAAATGACGATTTCAAAAGAGAAACCAGAGCAACAAATCCTCTTGGATATATGTATTTATTTGATAAAATAAAAAGGTTTACCCTTTATTATTATTTGTTTACACAAAAAACGCAAGCCTTTTCCCCCATATTCTTTCAAAAACTCACATTTTTTCTTCATTTGTTTTTTAGCGCTGATCCATGTATACTAAATTTATATTAACCTGTGGAGGATTCCTATGATTAAACACGTATTATTCGATCTTGATGGTACACTGATTCATTTTGACCACATGCTTTTTGTTGAGAATTATGTAAAACTATTAAGTAAAAAATTATCCCATATGACCGATCCCAGAGAGTTTGCTGCACAACTTCTCTCTGCTACAGGCTGTATGATCAAAAGTACGGATGGGACCAAAACCAATGCCGATATTTTTTGGGATTATTTTCATACCAATACCAATCTATCAAAAGAAAACTTAGACCCACTGATTGAAGATTTTTATGATAATGATTTTATGCAGTTAAAAGAAATGGTGACAGTTCCAGAAATTTTACCAATCATCGATAAAATAAAGAAAAAACATATAGCAATGACCATTGCCACCAATCCGGTTTTTCCATTAAAAGCTGTGAAAGCCCGCTTGCATTGGGCTGGTCTGCAGGATGTTGATTTTAAGCTTATTACCAGCTATGAAAACAGTCACTATTGCAAACCAAACCTACATTATTTTGAGGAAATCGTTGACACCCTGAAAACGACGCCGACTGAATGCTTAATGATCGGCAATAATGTAACCGAGGACTTAATTGCTGGGAAAATCGGTATAAAAACATACCTTCTGACTGATCACCTGCTAAATCTCGACCAAAAAGAAATTCAAGCTGACTATATTGGTACAATCGCCGATTTGACCAAGGACATTGATAAAATATTATGTTAGATGCCTTTAATCAACATTAAGGAACCAATTCGAAGACGTTCTACATGCTTTTCTTATACGAAAAAGAGTACATAAGCTTTCAAAGGTTAACCCTATTGAAAAGCTATGTGCTCTTTTTGTTATACATTTCCTTCATATTATTTACGCTGATTTTTTGAAAGTAACAGCTTGACTTGAATATCCAACTGATTTTCTAGTGAAATAGGATCATTAGACCAAAAGTCATAACGATCAATCTCATAGAAGTGGTTGTTTTTTACTGCGGATAAATTTTTCCAGACTTGGCTTTCCATAATTTCAATCGTTTGTTTTGCGCCTCCCTCTTGCGGAGAAACTAATATAAACATATGATCTGCCGCATACTGGGGAAGCGTTTCTAACGACAGATTGATTCCACCGTTTTTCCCAAGAATATATTGCTCGGCAGCCGCTGGCGGAGTAAATTGGAACGTTCTATATAAATTTCTGGCCCCTCTGCCATAATCTTGATTAATAACCCAAAGACCTTTACCCCAGATCTCATAAATAGCGACTGTTTCATCTTTGCCAATAACTCCAGCAATTTGCTCTCTGGCAAATTGTTCTTTAATTTCGAAATTTTTTATCCAGTCTTCTGCTTCTTTTTCTCTATCTAATATCACAGCGATTTCTCTAAGCTGATCATAAACATCTTTAGCCGACCATGGAATCACCACTGTAGGGGCAATTTGAGAAAGTATTTCATAATTTTGTCCATCCATTGTAATGATTAAATCTGGATCTAAAGCCACAATACGTTCTACCGACTCTCCAACATCAGCAATACCCGCAATTTTATCTTGCAAAAAGGTGTATTTCATTTCTACAGAGCCAGCACCTACAGGCTTAACCCCCAAGGTCAATAAATAGCCCAAATAGTTCATCGCTACAATACGTTTTGGCTTCACAGGAATTTCAATTTCCCCCTGCAGCGTTTTGATTCTTTTCATTTCTGATCTTTCTACTGTTTTATCTTCATTTTCTATCTTATGCACATCTGCCATCGCACGCAATGAATCCACAACGCCACGGCTATATCCCACATAACATCCTAAGATGACAATCGTAATTAAACTAAATATTAAAATTTTCTTTTTTCGAAACATGATGATCCTCCACATGCGTAGTTCTACTTTTATTTAAAACACTTTCTTGCTATAAAAACAGATCACCCCAGCATCTTATAGCAATCTACGCCATTGACAATCCATAGGGTATACATAGCGGAACTCCTGTTCTCGGATCGGGGATAATATCTGCATCAATCCCAAAAATTTCGTGAAGGATCGCAGGCGTCATGACTTCTTTTGGAGATCCTTGATGCATGACTTTTCCTTTTTTTACAGCCACCATATGCTGCGCATAGCGAGCTGCATGATTTAAGTCATGCACGACCATCACGATAGTTCTGCCTTCTTCCTTGTTTAACCGACATAAAAGTTGCAACACCTCTAGCTGATGCGCCATATCTAAAAAGCTTGTCGGCTCATCAAGAAACAAGATATCGGTCTGCTGTGCCAAAGCCATAGCAATCCATGCCCGTTGACGCTGCCCTCCCGATAAATGATCTAATTGAAAATCATAAAATTCCGTCATTCCGGTCACTTCAATCGCCCAGCTTATAATTTTTCTATCCTCTGCAGTAAGCGAACCAAAGCCTGTCTGGTTAGAAAATCGCCCATAACTAACTAATTCATACACTGTCATACCTTCAGGCGCCACCGGATTTTGAGGAAGTATTGCCAATTGTTTGGCTACTTCTTTCGTAGATTTATGATGTATAGATTCGCCATCTAAAAAAACGCCGCCTCTTTTTGGTTTCACAATACGTGCCATAGTCTTAAGCATCGTAGATTTTCCTGAACCATTCGCACCTACTAAAACTGTAATCTTCCCTAAAGTTATATGTATATTTAAATTTTCAACAATAAGTCTATCCCCGTAGGAAATATCAAGCCGCTTTGCCTCAAATTCTTGTAACATAGCTATGGCCTCCTTTCGTTTCTGTTCTATGAATGCTTGGATCTTGCTAGTAAATATAAGAAATACGGTGTACCAATCACTGCAATTACAATACCTGTAGGTATTTCAGCCGGTTGAAAAAGAACACGCGCTACGATATCGGCGATGATAAATAAAAGACTTCCCACCAAGGCTGCGGCGGGTATAAGCAATTGATGCTGATTTCCTACCAATTGCCTTGCCAGATGAGGGCCAATTAATCCCACAAAGCCAATCGCGCCGCTAACAGCAGAACAAGCACTAGCCAAACCTACAGCTGCAGCCAGCAAAGCAAAGCGTTCTTTTTCCAAATCAAGACCTACGCCAACAGCAATTTGATCACCCAATCCTAATATATTGAGAACGCGCGCTTTATAAAATACAAATGGAATGAGTACGAGTAACCACGGCATCAGCGCTAAGATAAAACTCCAGTTACTCCCCCAAATACTGCCTGCTAGCCAAACTGAAATAAAATGATAATCGTTTGGATTCATACGAATTGTAAAGATAATCATAGCCGCAGATAGCCCTGCGGCCACAGCGATTCCAACCAAAACTAATGAAACGCCTGATAATCCCTGATTTCGTTGGTAAGCTAAGATATAAATCATCCCGGCCGCCAAACTTGCACCTATAAAAGCGATAAAAGGTAATAAAAACACGGATATACCCGCTTGGATTGGGTAAAAGCTAATAAACAAAACGACTGCCATTCCAGCCCCGGCATTAATGCCTAAAATTCCTGGATCAGCAAGTGGATTTCGTGATACCCCCTGTAAGATACATCCCGATAAAGACAAAGCCGCTCCTACAAATACCGCAATTACAATTCGAGGAAGACGTAAATCCAGCAATACCAAATTTTGCTTTGCCGTACCAAACCCCAAAAGTATTTCTAGCATCTCCCTAAAATTTAAGTGGATATACCCAATATTCATACTAATGATAAAAAATGTTATGACAAGCAGGGCTAATATAGCCAATACAGCATATCCTCGAAGCTGTTTAGCTCGCTCTGCAATAGGAATTGTCACTTCTTGCATTACATGGCCCTCCTATGTCTGCGTGCTAAATAAAGAAAAAATGGAACGCCAAGGAAGGTTATAATCGCACCAATTGGTGTTTCGTTTGGTGGATTGACCATACGAGCCCCAATATCAGCAAAAATCATCAGTACACTTCCCAATATTGCTGAACATGGAATAATCGATCGATAATCGACGCCTACTAAATAACGGGCGATATGAGGAATCACAAGTCCAACAAACCCGATAGATCCAACAGTTGATACACTGGCACCGGCTAAAATCAATACCAAAATTCCTCCGCAGAACTTCACAGTAGTTACTTTCACACCTAGGCCGGCGGCCACTTCTTCGCCCAGACTAAGCAACGTAATAAAACGCGACAGTATAAGAGATCCTATAAGCCCAAGGATAATCCAAGGAAAAATAACTTTTATTTGTAGCCACTTGATCCCAGAGATTCCCCCAGCGTACCAAAATGCCAATTCTTGATCGATTCGATAATAAATCGCAATTCCTCCACTTAAAGCAATGAGTAAGGAAGCTACAGCAGTACCTGCCAAAGTCAGCCGCAATGGACTCAATCCTCCTCTAGCCATAGAACCGATGCCATATACAAGTCCCATACTAACGGCTGCACCCATAAAAGAATATAAAATAAGATAGTTAAATGGTAAATTCTTAAAAAAAGCAAAACAAATCGCCAAAGCAAATCCTGCTCCGGCGTTAATACCTAACAGCCCGGGATCGGCTAAAGGATTGCGCGTCATGCCTTGCATGATAGCACCGGCTACAGCAAAAGCTGCTCCTACCAAAGCACTTGCTGCGACTCTAGGTAAACGTAGTTCCTGAACAATCAAATGCGCATGTAATTCAGGGTTAAAATTGAAAATTGCGTTCCATACAGTGGACAGAGGAACTTTTACTGCTCCGATTGATATGGACACCAACATGCCAAGTACCAAAGCGACAAAGCTACACGCCAAAACTATCAAAACCCGGTTCGGACATGCGCTTGCTTTTTCATTATTTGCTACAATTTCTGAGCATCTATGCATTCCTATGAAATCCTCCTCTGAAAATTACGACCAACAAAAGTATCAGTTTCGTATGTACGATAATACCTTTTAACTGATTCATCACTTTCGTGCAATTGCAATATCTTAAACGAACGAAATAGTCCATTCTTTATTGATAACGAAAATCATTACCGCTTGAAATTATAGTATAGATGATGAAATCTTGTCAAGACACATCCATAGAAATCTCCTTCTGCGGATCGCTAAACAACGCCTTTAGGAATTTTTCTTCTTAAAAGAAGAGCTACTTATAAAATCGTACACGTTAGGCAACGCTCGGCCTTGATCATAACGGATCTTTAAAATAAACAGGTACTGCTCTCATGAAATGATGAGCAATACCTGTTCAGCCTCCATTGTTACTTATTTAGTTAAAATTGTTTTTCCACACCAATTACAAAGCTTCTTCCAGGCATCGGATATTTACCCGGTACTTTATAATATTCAGGCGAGGTTCCAATGACTTCATACGCTTGATTTGTCAAATTATACCCTTTTAAATAAACTTGTGTATCTTTTGCAGCCCGATAACGGATATTCATATCTAGGGTAAAATATGAATCAGAGGTATATGCTCTCTTATCGCGCCCTGTTCCAGACAGCATCGTTATTCCCGCATCCAATTTATCTTTGCTATATTGAATACCTAAAGAATATCCATTTGGCCGGCTATTTAGAGGATCTAGAATATAATTATCTGTTCCCCCTTGTTGTTTTTCAATTTTTGAATAAGAATAACCTGCATTGACCTTCCATTGCTCAGATAATTTTCTTTGTAAATTGATCTCCATCCCCTGTCTCTTTTCACGATCCACATTCATCCACATTCCTTGACTACCGACGACTCCTGATTTCCATACAATTGCATTTTCTAAATCACTACGGTAAATACTGGATTGCAGTGTAGTCTTATGATCTAATTTCATATCCAATCCCAGTGTAAATGTATCTGAAGACTCCGGTTTCAAATCTTTATTACCTAACCAACTTGGTGTATTTGCATATAGATCCAACAATCTTGGATTTCTGACGGCTTGTCCCCAGGATATATATACATTTGTATCCGTTGCTACTTCTTTACTCAAAGATACATGAGAGGTAACCTCACCACCAAATGTGTCATGATGATCATAACGACTACCGAAGTTTAAGGACATATCATCTTTTAATTTTAAATTATTTTCTATGAATACCGCTTTCGTAGTTGCATCAGCTTTCATATACTTTGAACTGTTAAAATCGTTAACCTTCTCTTGCCGAATATCTGTACCACCGGTCATAGTATAGTTATCATTCAGTTGCCAACTTTGCTGCCATTCTGCACCATTTACTTTAAGATCATGCCACAAAATGCCGTACGGCCAATGTGCAGTTTCTTCACTGGTATTTTGATAAATTCGAAAGCTATTCGCATTATTTTTTTCTTTTCCCCATGAATAAGTCAATGCGACATTTAAATCTGAAACACGTCGGCGCTCATCCGGATTAGAAATTGTACCAGCATCTACATCTTTTAGTGCTAAACCATAGCCCCCGCGATCTTCCATACGTTCGATTGACAAAGAAAGTTCACTATCATCATCAAGCTGTTTATCGATACGCAACGTTTGATGCTCTTTATCAATTTCACTGGCTTTAAATTCTCTACTGTTTCCTGTTCGTGGGTTTTTATAGTCAAAATTACCTCTCGTTTGTTTATCATATGTAAATATATAACTTATATCATTATCAACACCTTCGGTCGTTAAAGCATAACGCCTTGAATTCCATGATCCAAATTCTGTTGTTGCCTTCGTAACATTTTCTTTTGCTTTTTTCGTAATAATATTGATGACACCACCAACTGCATCACTACCATACAAAGCTGAATTCGGTCCGCGCACAATTTCAATACGTTCAATATTTTCAATCGCAATATTATCAATATTCAGCCCATTAAAACTACCTGTAGTAGAATAATATGCCCAAGTCATTTTTCTGCCATCTACTAGTACAAGAACTCTATCATCTCCATTAAGAATTGGAAAAGAAGCATAACTACTGGTTCCCATATTAACATTATTCGCAGTTAATACGTCAGAAATCTTACTATATCCGCCTTTTTCAATCTCTTCATTTCCTATAACTGTAACATTCGCCGCAACTTCACTCTTTTTTACTGGAACACGAGTTGCGGTCACGACATATTCATCAAAATCAAATTCCTGTTCTTCAGCATACGCATCATTTGCTATTCCAAACGATATTGCACCGCAAATTAAAGTACACAGTAAGCCCTTGGTCTTCTTGTCCATGCAGTCATCTCCTTATATCTTTACTTTATTTTTAAGTAATAAGAATAAAAACGATATTGATAGTTATTATCATTATCAATACTTTTGTTATGATACAAAAAAACCTTGGGCTTGTCAACTTTGAACGATCTTTCCTAAGTAAAAGAATCGGAAACTATAGCAGATCATACTTTAATCTATAATGGCTTACCTATCTTTTCATTTTATTAAATCAATTGCGATTCCAGTTATCATTTTGCTATCGTCACTTCTATACAAAAAAATGTTGTGGTCTGATTAAAATCAAGGCCACAACATTTTATACAACATGTTTATACGGCAGTGTATCACTGCGTCAAAAGCTGTATGTAAATATCTATATCAACGTTTACGTTATAATCTACTCTGCTATCCAGCATTATGCCTTAGCAAACCCCGCTCCTATTGCCGGATGCCCTTCTGGCATATGTTGGATTTTGGGATGTAATTTCATTGCCCCATCTTGTGCGGCAATTTTTTGCACAGCTAAACTTTTTTCCCCAGTTACTAAGATTTGAATACATTCTACCGTAGTCTGTGATAGATTGACCTGCCAGAATTGACCAGCAAGCGTTAATTCATAAAGAATCCCGTTGTATTTTACAAGACCACGCTCTTCCCATAGTTTATATAGCCATTGCAACTCACTCAAGCGAGGTTCTGCCTGAATCAATCGTTGTAAGTCTAAGAAACCTTGCTCTAGCTGTCCCAAAACAGTATTTATGATTGGTTGCAATGGAGATTGTTCCATCAGTACCATACATGGTTTTTTTTCTTCTTTTACCAATTTTTCATAAACGGGAAGCATTCTGTGCAGCATCGTTGTATAACCTCCGATACTACCTCCGGCACCGCAACCAAAAGGAAACATATCTCGCCCTTCTTTTGCCAAGATATTATAAAGACTTCGCTCTCTGTTATTACGCGTCCAATGACAGATGCTAAGACGTTTAAAAGCTCGTTTTGTCAAAAAGTCATGTGCAAAGGAAAACATTTCTGCCTGCCGTGCAGTATCAGCAGCCGGAGACATTTTCCCCGCTTGAATGCGCTTGTTCATTTCACTTTCTTCAAACACATTAAGCTGATATAAATCCATACCATCCACCGCTGATGCAGACAAAAGTTCCAAATCTTCTTTCCACAGCTTCATATCTTGGTCAGGTAAACCGTAGATCAGATCAACAATCACTGCACATTGCTGATAAGCTTTTAATTCTGCCAATCTTTTTAGCACTGTTTCTTGATCGTCAATTCGTCCTAATTGGCGTCGAATATGCGTATGAAACGATTGTACACCCAAAGACATTCTATTGACACCATGCTTCATCCATATATCCATTTTTTCCGGCACTAAATCGTAAATGCGTCCTTCCAACGTTAATTCATAATCATTAGCCAACGGTAAACAATCGTGAATGGTTTGTAACAGACGTTTTGCATTTTGTGGTGATAAAGAGGTCGGCGTTCCACCCCCAATAAAAACTGCATGTATCAGACCATCTTTCATTTGCGGTACTGCGGCAGAAGCTTCTATTTCCTGTATTAAACAGTCAATATACTTATCTTCGATCGCTTGATTCGCAGCATTTTGAAAAAAATTACAATATAAACATCTAGTCTGACAGAAAGGAATATGAATATAAACGGAACGAGGCGCCATCTGCTCGGGCACAGAAAACATGATTTTTTCCCATACACCTTGTGTTTGGTCTGCCTTTACCGGTCTCCCTGTCAAACCAGCATGAACTACTCTTTTATGAGGAAATGCACCAGTCAGCGGATCGACATTTTGATAACCAAATTGTAATGCTGCTTCTTCCTTTGAAAGAGTCTGCATAATCGTCTCTAGTTTCATAAAGCAGAATTCTCCAATCGTTTTAATGTTTCAACGACAAAATTTCTAGCTGCTTGCAAATCTCTATCATCTGGATGCACCGATGCTCGTTCATGCAGTTTTTCTCTTTCAGATGTCACAGCATGCGGATGTCCAGTCGGGAACATTTTTTTCATTTGCTCAATTAAATTCGGGTCAACTTTACCTTGACAAATAAATGTATGAATCGGCATTGCATTAGACGGCAACAGTGCTATCGCGTTTTGCATACTTGATGTTGCATGCTCTGAATCCGGATCTGCACCAAGTGTAGCAAATAATGCAACTTTAGGATGATGTAATCTTTCTAATAATTTTTTTGACTGTGCATCAGCTGTTCCACGATCAACCCAAAAGCCTACAAAAACACAATCGTAAGCATCCAAATTTTCTGGGGCATCCGCCACTGACAGGCATGGTGTCTCATTAGGTAAAACGCTGCAAATTTCTTTGGCAATTTTCTCAGTATTGCCTGTTCTTGATGAGTATAAAACGATACAATTCATAAATCATTCCTCCAAAAATTTAATTCATCTAAAGTATAACAAAATCCTTCTTTTCATATTGTCGGAAGCTTTGCCTGCACCACTCCCTTCATGGTTATAGATTCTAATTTTATTTATGCTATGCTCATAGCAAGCTGAACAATGTGTTCACCTGCCTATTTTTCATAAAGAAAAGCGGCTAATACACTCAATGCTTTTTCCATCTGAATACCAGGATTGACTGCAAATAAAGAATACGGGAGTTTATATATGCGTCTATTTTTCTGCAGCGTATTTAGTTTCTGCCATGGTGAATGCAGGAGTGATGTATTCTTTTGATTTTCCCCTCCACTCAAATGATGATCGACAAATAAAATAACATCAATTTGAATTTCTGTAATCGTCTCAAAATCCAGCGGAGCATATGCTAATTTTTCATCTTTAATTGTGATTAAATCAAATACATTGACGCCGCCCAATCTTTTTACCATATCGCCAACAAAACTTGTAGAAAGTGCTGCATATAATTCGCCGTCAATAGACCAAACAACCAGCACTCTTGGCGAAGGTTGCTCACCAATTTGTTCAATTAATTGTTGTCGATGTTTTTCAATCACACCAATCTTTTTTTCCGCTATTTTTTCTGTGCCATTTAATTCACCATAAAAACATAATCCTTCCAAAACACTTGCATAATTAGAAAATGTTTGTAATATAGTTGGAATTCCTTTTCTTTCTAAAACAGCTGCTAATGATCGATATGTCGGAAATGCCATACCAATAACTAAATCTGGTTTCATCTCGACAATACGCTTAAGGTCAGGATTTTCCGGTATCCCTACTTCTGGAATATCCTTAACTTTATCTTCTAATATGGCCGGCAACCGATCACTTGTCCCCCTGCCAATCGGCATACCGCCAGTTGCAACATACAATCCTAAATTAGATGAATTTAAAATAACCACCCGACGTGGATGACTTGGGATCTCAACCAGTCTACCGGCACTATCCGTAACCATACGATTTTGAATATCGCCAGATTTATCTAACTGTCGTCTCGGCGAATTTCGCTTTTGAATCCGACTATCTCCCTTATGGTTTAAAAGCTGAATTGTCCCACATTTTGGGCACTTGATTTCGACCTTTTCTACGATTCCGCGAAACAACAAACTATTACAAAAAACACATCGGACAGGACACAAATCCTCGTGAGACTCATGCCATATATCTTGCACAAGTCTATCATATCCCAACACGCAAATCACTCTCCCTCATTTTTCCATTTTCGCAAAATAAAAAGAGCTCCATACATAACTTAATTACGTAATGAAGCTCCAGGCTTTCTTAAACATTACCGCAACCAACGAAGGATAGCAGTACTTTACTTTTTCTGATTTAATACACATCTTGTTTATAATATAGCGTAGATGAGAATCATTGTCAATATATTTTAGAATTGATGTTAAAATTCCTTACAGGTTATACCTATATTCTAAAACATTTACCTTTAAGGAAGTTTTTATTTGCAGAAAATATTTAATGTATAAAATTAATTCTAAATTACAGATTCACCGTTGCACGACATAGTAGTTTTCACCTTTATCCTATCATCTAAAAAATCTGCCGCCTATAGTTAAGCAGCAGATTAAAATTAGTATATTATATATGTTTGTCTTCTTAGCGCGATACACACCAAAATTCTGTGAAACCGATTTCTTGTTTATACATTGCCTTACCAATATCGTGTTGCTGTCAGAATGAGAGTTCGTTGCTCTCCCTGGAATGTCCGGGTGTTGTCAAAGGCAGAAGCTTCATAAAATTTATCAAATAAATTACGTACATTAAGCTGGTATTGCCAGTCCGTAGTGTTGTAACGGATCGAAGCATCGGCCAGCCAAACACCGTTGAGTTTCAGTGAATTGTCAGTATTATAACGAGAACCAATGTAGCGTACACCGATGCCAGCATTCCATCCAGACTGTATTTGCTTATCTTTTGCTGTGTCCAGCCATAAAGCAGCCGTATGCTTTGAGACACCTGCCGTGCGCCTACCAATCGCAGCTGCATCGGTACTCTTCGTAATTTTATTGTCGAGTATCGTATAAGATGCAGTTAGTCGCAAATCTTTGAAAGCCACCATATTTGCCTCTAATTCCAATCCTTTTGATGCAATTTCGCCCGTTTGAATGCTAAAATTTGTATCTATAGGATCGGCTGTCAACACATTCTGCTGACGAAGATCAAAGAGTGCTACTGTAAAACGAGCATCCATATTTACTGGTTCGTATTGTATACCTACTTCATATTGCTGTCCTGTAGTCGGTACAAATGGCTGACTACTGCGATCTCTCCCGGATTGGGGTTCGAAGGATTTCGCATAGCTGATATAGGGAGATAATTCTTTAGTTGCGTGATAGACAAGTCCGGCTCTTCCTGTAAAGGCATCCTGATCAATCTCAGTGATTGCTCCATTTTGAGGATTTACACCATTTTGTTTATACCAGTCTTTACGTCCGTTCAGCGTAGCCGACCACTTTTCACCAAAATCGATCTGATCCTGAAGATAGATACCGGTTTGCTTGACTTTGCCTTTGTAAGTTACAGCCGTTTCAGGAGCAAGCCACGATGTTCCATAATGCAAATCATCGAGATCAACAGCCGGAATGCTGCCGCCCGCACCGTACCGATTTGTAAGTTTCCCATGCCGATAGTCGATACCAACGATGGCCTGATGACTGATTGTGCCGTTTTTCCATTTTGCTTCTCCATAAGTATCCAGCTGATAGGATGTAGCAGTGTCATCATAGATAAGAGGATCAAACGTAACCGTGTGTTTATCGCTCTGAAGAGTGGCCCAATTCATATTATAAACGGTGTTAGTTTTACCATAGCGAAAGTTCTGATGAAAGGACCAGGTATCATCCAACCGATGATCCAAGAGATAGCCGTAATAATATTGTTCTCGTTGATACCCCGTATAACCGGGTTGTCCTAAAAACAACCTGCCGGAGCGTCCATAAAAATCACTGTTAGGACGGTAAAGAGAATTTCCTTCATCAGAACCTTTCATTTCATCCTTTAAATAATGGGTCTGAAAAGTAATGGTGGTATCCGGATCAATGTTCCAAGCCAAAGAAGGCGCAATAAACTTTCGTTTGAAGCTGCTATAGTCTACAGGCAAATCCTGCTCGCGAGTCAGCCCTGTCAATCGAAAAGTCAGATTGTCGTGCCCGTCAATTTTCCCGCCAATATCCAAAGCAACGCTGCGATAATCGTCATTGCCACCTTGTATCTGTATCTCATTCACTTGGTCTGCTTTCGGGCGTTTGCTCACCAAATTAAACATTCCTCCGGGGGCATTGCTGCCATAGAGGGTTGAAGCTGGACCACGCAGTACTGCAACTTGTTCAAGCCCATATTGTTCAAAATCCCACAAGGCAAACTGATTTGTTACCAACTGCAAGCCATCAACACGTCTATCAACGTTAAACCCTCTTACCAGGCTTGAATTCCATCGGTAATCGGTTCCTTGCTGGTTGGAAGTGACACCGGCATTGTATTCTAACGCCTGTGTAAGATTTGTCGCACCACGGGCATCCATCTGTTCACGAGTAACAACACTAACGGACTGCGGTATATTGATAAGTGCTGCATTCGTCTTAGTGCCAACATTGTTGTATTTAGCGACATGACCTTTGACGGGAGTTTCCTTATCCGCTGTAACCTCCATCCCCTCTAAAGTGAATTCAATCTGCGAGACAGCGGTCTCACGCACATCTACCTGAGGATCATTTGCCTCCTCAGCAGCGGCAGCATATGGCCATTGCCAGATCAGACCACTGCCTACCAAGACATACAGCAGTCTTTTTCTGGTAAAAGATGATAGTTTTCTCATAGTTTTGACTCCTCATTCATCAGGGTGATTCTCATTGCTGGCCAAACAATGAAAATATATAATAAAAATACCTATTAAATTCACTAGTGACAGCTAGTTTTACTCGGTTTAACACGTGTAAAATTAACCTGGCACTATTATAGCAATGCTTTTTTACAGCGTCAATTGGCAGCAACAGTACTTCTTTCAGGGTATAAAAAGTCAATTAGCGCCCACAAAATGAGAATTGTTATCATTTATTAAAGGATGAATAGGACTATTTTTGCGATTTAGAACCGTATTCTAGTGGTAATTGGCAGTATACTATCGGTTATTTAAAAACCTATTTCATGTTATAATACAGAGAAGATTTTCGTGAATTTAGCATCAAGGTCTCGCAATTTAGAAAGGAAGGTCACCGTGACAACGAATGAATACTCGATGGGCAATGCAGAATTAGCCGCCCAGTTAGATTGCATAAAGATTGAGCAGAATAATGTTATTGAATATCGTTTACCGCCAGAACATGGTGACAGTTGGCTCATGGAAGCACATCCTTCTCCCGGATTATTCGTTACCAACGCATTTATAACTTTGCTGAAACCTATGATCAGAGAATATGATATTAGGCAAAAAGGGAGATGGCTGTGTGCTGTAGCAAGTGGTGTAATAACCATTTTCGAGCCCGGAAAGAAAGCACGGCGACTGAAACCTGGTATTCATATGGTACAGACCGGAAGGCAACCATTTAAAATTGTATTTGATACGGAAGCACCAATTTGGTTTACCAGCATCTGGCTGTTTGATGAATGGATTGATAACCATTTACGAGATAAGCCAACAGAAACATCTTACAACTTTACGGATTATGATAGCTGGCAGTTTCCCCAGTATAATACACCAGACATTGTACTGCTATTTGAGCAGCTAAAATTTGCTTTAAGAATTGCTAGTGTACCATTATTATATTATGAGAACAAAATCGGCGAATTACTGTCATTGATTATAAGAAATATCCGTTATGAATGGTTTTGGAAAAGACAACTGAAAGAAGAACGCCGCCATTATGTCACATATCAAAATAAGAAATATATGCTTTTAGTCAAGGACGCGTTGGATGAAAACCTGCTAAATCCTCCATCGACTAAGCAACTTACAGCCGTTGCCAATATGGGGGCAACCAAGCTGCGTCAGTGCTTTAAAAAAACCTTTGGAGTAACCATGGATGTATATGTGCGGCAAGAAAAAATGAAAGAAGCCATGCGGCTATTGTCAAAAGATGATTTGAGCATCAAAAATATAGCGACGGCAATTGGTTATAAAAACTGCAGTCAATTCATCGCCAGTTTCAAAAAAGTACATGGCTTTACGCCAAATCAATTTAGAAAGTTATTCGGTTTATAACCGAGCAAGACAAAGGGACGGTGGTTCTGTCTTTTTTAAGACATTTCCACCGTCCCTTTGTCTTGCTTCTTTTTATGGTTTTAATCAGGGAGATTCATAAATAAAAAACTTTCTTAAATTACGGATTTACCGTTGCACGGTATAATTGTTTACCATCTTTAAATTCTATAATTGCAGCACCTTTTACGGCATCGTGTGTTTCATTTAAAGTCGTAGAGCCAGTGATTGCTTGATAATCCTTAGTTGCTGCCAAAGCTTCGCGAATTTTATTTGCCTCTGTGCTTTTTGCTCGTTCAATTGCATCCATCATAACGTTCATCGCATCATAGCCAAGAACAGCCGGTGCATCTGGTTTTTGACCATATTCTTTCATATAAGCATCCACAAAAGCTTTAGATACTGGATTTGGATCATCTACAGAATAATGATTCGTAAAGAATGTATTATTCAGCGCTTCACCGCCGGCAATCTCAACAAGTTTAGGAGAATCCCAGCCATCACCACCAACGATAGGCAGATTCAGCCCAATTTCACGTGCTTGTTTAATAATTTTGCCAACCTCTTCATAATAGCCAGGTACATAAATTACGTCTGCTCCCATCGTCTTAATCTTGGTTAAGATGGTTTTAAAGTCTTGGTCTTTTTGTAGATACGCTTCTTCACCTACAATTTCTCCACCTTTTTCAGTGTAAGCCTTTTTAAAGAAAGATGCCAAGCCTTTACTATAGTCACTGCTGTTATCAATTAACATCACAGTTTTTTTGAGTTTTAATTCATCCAAGACGAAATTTGCTCCAACAGTGCCTTGGAATGGGTCAATAAAACATACGCGGAACGTATAATCTTTTACTTTTCCGTCATCGCCTACCGTTACTTTAGGATTCGTTGCACCAACTGTAAGGAAAGGTATTTTACTTGCTTCTGCTACACTAGAAGCTGCAATCGCACTGGAACTTGTAAAAATCCCCGTCACAGCAATCGCTTTATCCTGATTGATAATTTTTGTCATCGCATTTGCTGATTCAGACGGTTCACTTTTGTTATCTGCAATTACAGTTGAAACTTGTTTACCAAGTACACCGCCTTTTGCGTTTTTCTCTTTGATCGCCAATTTGGCTCCATTTACAAGTGATGTACCATACGTAGCACTGCCCCCCGTCATTTCTGCAACCATACCAATTTTGATATCTTTCGCATCAGAGCCGCCACCACAACCTGCTAATGCTGTTGCAGTCAAACAAGTACCAATAAAAATCGCTAAAAGTTTCTTCTTGCTAAAATTCATAGTTACAATACCCCCTTCTATTTTCAATGGATGACCATGCGTAGAATCCTCTTCTGCAAGATAGATTTATAAAATAAAAAAGAGTCAAACCACAATCTATGGTTTGACTCTGAATAGCTTTCATTGCTATTTTCGATGTCGAAAATAATCCTGCTGTTCTTATTTGATTATCTATCTCTTAGAATAATGTTATTATAATCGATGTTTTTTTCTTATGCAATACTTTTTTGTAAAATAGATGATGTATACAACGTACATTATACCTGTATGAAAATACACAGGAGCATGCAACATGCCTTTAAGGCTTTACACTCGTATTGAATACTTGCTTTCCATCTTTCATTTCAATAATCACTGCACTTTTCACCGCATCATGCGTCGCATTGATTGTCGTTTCACCACTAATTGCATCGAAATTGGTTGTTGCAGCCAGTGCTTCACGAATTTTTTCCGGTTCCGCACTGTTTGCTCTTTTCATCGCGTCAATCAGTACACGTGCCGCATCATATCCAAGTACAGCCAAAGCATCTGGTTTTTGACCATATTCTTTGGTATAAGCCTCAACAAACGCTTTTGCTTTAGCATCATCTGCATCTACAGAATAATGATTTGTAAAATACGTTTGATTCAGTGCACGATTTCCGGCAATCTCCGCTAGTTTAGGAGAATCCCAACCATCGCCGCCAATCATCACCGCTTCAATCCCAAGCTCACGTGCCTGCTTTACAATCTTCCCAACCTCTTCATAATAGCCAGGGATATAGATAACTTCTGCATTTAAGCTTTTTATCTTCGTTAATATGGTTTTAAAATCTTGATCTTTCTGTAAATAAGCTTCTTCACCTAAAATTTCTCCGCCTTTTGCCGTGTAAGCCTTTTTGAAGAAATCACCAAGCCCTTTACTATAATCACTGCTATTATCAATCAACATAACCGCTTTTTTCAATTTTAAATGATCAAAAACAAAATTCGCAGCAACTGTACCTTGAAATGGATCAATAAAACATACGCGGAAAACATAGTCGTTCACTTTGCCGGTTTTTTCATCCACTGTTACTTTTGGATTGGTCGCACCGGAAGCAAGATAAGGTACTTTCGCAGCTTCAGCGACACTTGCAGCAGCGATTGCATTCGAACTTGAGAATGTACCTGTAACCGCAACCACTTTATCCTGATTGATCAATTTTGTCATAGCATTTGCAGCTTCTGCTGGTTCAGATTTATTATCTGCCGCAACAGATTCTATTTGTTTGCCCAAAACGCCGCCATTCGCATTGGCTTCCTTAATTGCCAAATTTGCCCCGTTGGCAGATGATGTCCCCAATGTTGCAGCGCCGCCAGTCATCTCATTTAATAAACCGATTTTAATTTTATTAGAATCTCCGCCACCGCAACCAGACATTACGCTCATAAGCAGCAACGTCACCATCATCCACATCCATACCGCTTTTTTACTTTTGTTTCTCATAAATAAACGCCCCCTCTTTTCCAATCAAACCAACATTTTATCCTGCATTTCAGAAACAATCCATTTGCAATTGAAACAAAGAAGGGTAGTTCACGCCTTAGAAATAAAAAGAGTCAAATCGTTTTGATTTGACTCTGTATTTACTAAGAAACTTACGGCAAAATAATAGCACAAGAAATAAAGAATACATGCATCCTGTATACTTAATTGCTACCATTTGTCTCTGTCCTTTTGCCTGAGAGATTTGCAAACAATTTTCACTGTCTGTTTTCACCTTCGGCGACCCATTTAAGGGTACTCTCCAGAGTCCCGTCCATTTACGGTTCTACTCAAAAATTTTGAGTACCTGAGAGTGTTACTCCTTCGGTGGGCTAAATTGCCGCTCTTCCGTAGACTTCATCCGGTATACATATGTAATTGTCTGAAACACTCGAATGAACACTATTATAAAACAATGTTTATTTTTTTGCAATACTATCAACATAAAAAGATTTGATCCACAAAGAAAAATGCAATGATCTCAAAAATTGGATCATTGCATTTAAACTGTAGGCAAATCATATATTTATGCTGATAACTTAGAAAATAACGAAATCCGTACCACTTATAAACTAGTACGAAGATAGGTTGCCGGTTGGTGAGAAGTGCTCAGATGCTAGGCACAGTAAGGGGATGTGAAGGAGTCGTACTTCTGTACGTCGACGAGCAGTACCTTGCTGTAACGACGCAGATGAGTGCTTATCGCCAACCCGCTGCCTATCTGTCCATAGTTTATCAACACGCTGCACCTATTTATAGCATATTTTTTAAAAATGCCTTTGTTCTTTCTTGCTTAGGATGCACAAAGATTTCTTCTGGCGTTCCTGCCTCAATGATATCGCCGTCCGCCATAAAAATTACTTTCTGTGCAACTTCTCGAGCAAATGCCATTTCATGTGTTACAACAATCATTGTCATATGCTCTTCAGCAAGTCTTCGCATTGCTTTTAATACCTCTCCTGTAAGTTCCGGATCGAGTGCCGAGGTCGGTTCATCAAATAACATAATTGCCGGATT
Organism: Massilibacillus massiliensis; assembly: GCF_900086705.1. Classification (NCBI taxonomy): domain Bacteria; kingdom Bacillati; phylum Bacillota; class Negativicutes; order Selenomonadales; family Sporomusaceae; genus Anaerosinus; species Anaerosinus massiliensis. Next base: position 1,164,431 of record NZ_LT575483.1, read on the forward strand.
CATCGCCAGTGCCCTGGCGATCGCAACACGTTGTTTCTGACCACCGGATAATCTGGATGGATAACAATCTTTTTTATCCAGCAAACCAACTTTTTTTAATAATTCCTCAGCAATCGGTACGATCTCTTCTCTCTTCATGCCCTTGACTAAAATCGGTGCTTCAATCAAATTTTCAAGCACCGTCATATGCGGAAATAAATTAAAATGCTGAAATACCATTCCCATTTTTGCGCATATCGCACGAGATTTTAAATCATTTGCATATTGACATATGCCATCTACATCTTCTACCAAAGTCTCCCCCTGTACGATAATGGAGCCTTTGTCAATTGTCTCTAAACGATTCAAACAACGGAGCAATGTACTTTTCCCCGAACCGGAAGGCCCAATGATCGCCACGACCTCACCACGTTTAATTTCTAAATGAATCCCCTTCAGCACTTCTAATTTATGAAAACTTTTGTGAATATCTTTTAATTCAATCATTGCTTCATGCATGTCCTTCCCTCCTTCCTTACTCATCATATTTTGCGTAATGTGCCTCTAATTTATTGAAAATCCACGTTAATACAAAAGTCATAATTAAATAAAATACGCCCGCAATCACAAATGGCGTCATATCAAATTCACGCTGCACAATCGTTCTGGCAACGCGCAGCAAATCGTTCATTGCTAAAATGTAAATCAACGATGTATCTTTTACGAGTGTAATCGTTTCATTGCTGATCGGCGGTAAAACACGTTTGATCATCTGTGGAATGATAATACGACGCATCGTTTGCACATACGTCATGCCCAAAGCTTTCGACGCCTCATATTGCCCGCGTTCAATCGATTGAATACCCGCTCGAAAAATTTCAGCAAAATACGCCGCATAATTTAGCGTAAAAGCCAATAACGCCGCTGCAAAATCAGGCAATAGAATGCCCAGAGAAGGCAATGCAAAATAAACAAATAATAATTGCAACATCAGCGGTGTTCCACGCATTAACCAAATATAAACCTCTACAAGAAAGCTGACCGGCCGCCAGCCAGAAATTCTAGCAAGTGCCAAAAGCAATCCGAGTGGCAGTGACAGCGCCAGCGTGATAAAAAATATCTGTAATGTGACAACGATACCATCGAGCATCGGTACCACCATGCCAATGATTTTTTCCATGATAAAACTCCCTTTTAAAATTCAGTTTACCATCCCTTGAAACTTTACTGCGGTCTCCAAGGGTTTCGTTCCCGGCCTTTCCGGAAAAATACGTTCCGAAGGATGAAAAATTACCGACTTACGTTAAGAAATCCGTTTGTCTGAGCAAAGCGAGTTTACGGATTTTAGTAAGTCGGTAATTTTTCAAGTATTTTGGAGGTGTGAGGCCTAGCCTTTTTGGTTCTTTTGTGGCAATGACAAAAGGACGACCACCGATTTAACCCAATATACAGATTTTATAAATAAAATCACAGACAATCAACAAAATAATGATTTAGTTCAATAGATAAAAACGATATCATTCCACTTATCGCCGACCCGCGACCTATCTGTCCATAGTTTGTTTTAAAAGGCACTATTTTGTAATATCTTTCCCAAACCACGTTATAGAAATCTTCGCAGTCGTACCGTCTTTTTTCATTTCATCCAATACTTTTTGAATTTCCCCTTGTAATGCAGTGTCATCTTTACGATAGCCAATACCAAAATCACCTACAGGACCAACTGCTTTTTCTAAAGCAATAAATTTATCCTTGTTTTTGCCCATGTAATAACGGCCTACAATTTCATCCGTAATAATCGCATCAACACGACCATTTTCTAAATCCATCATCGCAGAAATACAATCCGGATATTTTTTTACCTCTTTAATCGCTGCTTTCATTTTTGCATCTGCTTCAAGATTTTCGTCCGCAGTGCTAGCACTCTGCATACCGATAACCTTGCCAGCTAGATCCTCTTCTCCCTGAATGGCTGAACCAACAGGAACGAAAATTAATTGCTTTGCTTCCATATACGGCGCACTAAACAGCATATTTTCTTTACGCTTTTCCGTAATATTTAACCCATTCCAAAGTACATCTATACGACCGCTTTTTAGTTCGGCTTCTTTACTGCTCCAGTCAATTGCTTTGAATTCAACTTCTCTACCTAATCTTTTCGCAGCTTCTTTTGCCATATCGATATCAAAACCAACAATATTATTTTTCTCATCTTTAAAACCCATTGGTGGAAAATTATCGTCAAATCCGACTACAATTTTTTTCTTAGCCGTATCTTGTTTTGCCGTATCACCACCGCAGCCAGCCATAAATGCAGCAGCCATTATAACCAGTACGCACAACGCAATTAATTTCTTCATTCCCAATCCCTCACTCACTTTTTTTATCCCTTACGGTATGTTATATTCTATTATACTTTAGTTCGCTAAAACATGAAACCTTTAAATTGTTGCATTTGTAAAAAAATAAAATGCATTTTCTCTATCTAGCTCGTTAAACCTCGTGATATTACTTCTACACGCATTATTTTAAAACATTTTTATTTGATTAAATGAGCAATGATTCGAATTCCATTTTGAATTTCAGCCGGCGTTGCCGTAGCGAAACTGATTCTTACGTAACAATCCGGGGCTTGGCGTGGAAAGAATGGCGCACCTTCCGTAATCAGCACCTGCCGTTTACGTGCTTCTTCAACCAATACTTGCGCAGATACGCCCATCGGCAATACCAACCAAATGGATAAACCGCCCTGTGGTTTTATCACCTTCACAGTTCTTGGCATATAGGCATCTATCGCGGCAAGTGTTACATTAAATCGTTCCAAATACATTGCCTTGATCTGTGCAATATGCGCATGCCAAATACCTTTTCGTAAATACAAGTCAAATGCTCTTTGTGTTAATCCCGAAGTAGAAATATCAGAGTTATGTTTTACCGATAACAGCCTACTGACCAAATGCTCCGGCATCATCAAAAACGCCAGCCGCAATCCAGGCATGAAAATTTTAGAAAAACTTTTCAAATAGATGACACGGTCATCTCGATCAATCGCCTTCAGCGGTGCCATCATCTCCTTGCCATAACTTAATGCGCTAATATAATCATCTTCAAGAATGATTGTATTATAATACCGAGCCAGCCCCATCAAGCGATTTCGTTTAACCACAGAATAAGAAGCCCCCGTCGGATTTTGGATATTGGGCATAACATAGATTAGCTTGGGTCTGAATTTACGTAGTTTTTCCTCAAGTTCTTCAATTGCAATTCCATCTTCCTCCATACGGATCTCGATAATTTTAGCCCCCCGCGAACGAAATGCAGCAATCGCCCCCGGATATGTGGGATTTTCCGTAAACACATAATCCCCATAATTCAAAAAAGCCTTGGCGACGATATCGATTCCTTGCTGTGCCCCTGAAATAATCTGCATTGTATTCGCTTCAGCCTTTACACCATTCTTTTTCAAATCCTTGGCAATTGATTCCCTCAATGGATAAAACCCTTGACTTTCTTGATAACTAAATGCATACCCTTGGTCACGGTCTAAAACTTCAATCAGCACTTTTTTAAATGCTTCTACCGATATCAAATCAGGATTTAAGGCAATACTGGCTAAGTTGATATAGGTTTCATCAAATTTTGGTGACAAGATTTCAATCGCATCAATTTCTTCTTCATCCTGTTTTTCGCAATCCTCTTGATCAACGACATCAGAAAGCTCCGCAACATAGCTTCCACTGCCAGCTCTTGAAAAAATATAACCATTTTTCTCAAGAAGTTTATAAGCACTCATAACCGTTCCCGGGTTAATTGCTAAAAACTTGGCAAACTTTCTTACCGGTGGCAGTAAATACCCGTGCGACAACTTTCCGCTGATTATGTACTCTCGCAATTGGTCATACAGCTGCACATACAACGCTTCTTTTTTATCCTTTATTAATTGTATCGATACAAAATCAACAAATTCATCTTTCATCTTGTAATCTCCATTTTACTCTGCTAGAATAAGAAAAATTTTGTACCAAACCACAAAAATCGTATCGGTACAATTTTATTTTAACAAATTTATTTTGATTCTACAATGTAAAGCGAGGTAATTTTCACATGGAAAACAGATATGAATTAAACAAAAATTTAGCACAAATGCTAAAAGGCGGCGTCATTATGGACGTTACCAACGTAGAGCAAGCAAAGATCGCCGAAGCAGCCGGTGCTGTTGCCGTTATGGCACTTGAACGCGTCCCCGCCGACATCCGCAGAGAAGGCGGTGTCGCTCGCATGTCCGATCCGAAAATGATCCGCGCAATCAAAGAAGCGGTATCCATTCCTGTAATGGCCAAAGCGAGAATCGGGCACTTTGTTGAAGCACAAATTCTCGAAGCCATCGGCATAGATTACATTGATGAAAGTGAAGTATTAACGCCGGCAGATGATGTTAACCATATCGACAAAACCGCCTTTAAAATTCCTTTTGTTTGTGGTGCAAGAAATCTTGGCGAAGCCTTACGCCGTATCGGTGAAGGTGCTTCCATGATTCGTACCAAAGGCGAAGCAGGAACTGGAAACGTAGTTGAAGCAGTTCGTCATATGCGCACGATGCTGCAGGATATGCGTCGTGTACAAACAGCTTCGTCAATGGAACTCATGTCAATTGCCAAAGAATATGGTGCACCGTACGATTTAATCCAATATGTTCACGATAACGGTAAATTACCAGTCGTAAATTTTGCAGCCGGTGGTATTGCAACACCTGCGGATGCGGCACTGATGATGCAGCTTGGCGTAGAAGGAGTATTTGTAGGCTCTGGAATCTTTAAATCCGGTGATCCCGTAAAACGCGCTAAAGCAATCGTTGAAGCAACCACCTTTTACAATGAACCAGAAAAGCTTGCTAAAATCTCTGAAGATCTCGGCGAACCGATGGTAGGAATTGAAATCGACACCTTGCAAAAATCAGAATTACTTGCAAATAGAGGCTGGTAAGTATTATGATTACCATTGGTGTTCTCGCGATACAGGGTGCAATAACCGAGCATATAACTGCGCTTCATAAAACCGAAAATGTGAACGGCATCGCTGTCAAAACATTAGAAGAAATTGAACAAGTGGATGGATTGATTCTTCCCGGCGGAGAATCAACGGCAATGGCAAAAATCTTAACATATTTTCATCTGCTAGAACCACTTGCTGCTAAAATTCAAACAGGGTTTCCAGTTTGGGGAACATGTGCCGGCATGATTTTGCTCGCCAAAAAAATTATTGACCAGGAAACGAACTATTTTAATGCGATGGATATCGTCGTAAAACGCAATGCTTACGGAGGGCAGCTCGACAGTTTTCAAACAGAACTTTCATTGCCTGCAATTGCCGGTCATCCCCTCCCTCTCGTATTTATTCGTGCACCTTATATCGAAAGTGCCGCTGACACTGTAACGATCCTCGCCGAAGTAGATCATAAAATCGTCGCTGCCGAGCAACACAATATGCTCGTCACTGCCTTTCACCCAGAATTAACAGGAGATTTATCGTTTCATCGATATTTTTGCAATAAGGTACAAAGCAATCTATAACCGCGATAAAATTTTTTTGATTGACAAGAATATAAACTCCGACTATACTTAGGTTCATAAAAGCAAAGATGCTACGAGAAATTTTTCTCATAGCATCTTTTTGTTTTTTGTTTAATTACAAAGCAAAATTCAGTTATCGCTACCGCTTTGATTTTTGCTTTGTAATTCACAATCTATACTCCCTCGTATAAACGAAAAGAGCAATCACTACTGCCCAGTGATTGCTCTTTTCATTTATGTTCTGCTTTTACTTCTGTAGATAAAAGTTCACTGCTTGTTGGATTTTCTGCAAATAGGCGTCCCGTTGCAGATAAAGGTTCTCTGCCTCTTTCAACGACACTTCAGTGAATTGTATCATACCGCCTGGACAAATTTGCGCAATAACTGCCAAATCGACATGGATTACTTGCGCAAATTTCGGATACCCGCCCGCCGTCTGCCGATCAGCAAGCAAGATAATCGGATTGCCATCCGGCGGTGCTTGTACTGTCCCAAACGAAACAGCCTCTGAAATCATCTCTAGCGGAGAAATCAATTGCAAAGCTGCACCGTCCAGTCGATATCCCATACGATCTGAGGCTGGTGTGACAGCATAGGGCGTACGAAAAAATGCAGCAATCGATGTCTCTGTAAAAGATTCCATCTGATTTCCCCGCGTCACGCGCACTTGAATTGGTGCATCGCCCAAAGGAATATGCGTGGGTTCAAAAAACCAATACGTCGTAAGAAAGCCGCCCGTTACCGACGATTTACAGAGTACAGGTCTGAACTTCTCCATTTGCGTTTTTGTCTGCAACGTGACTAGCGTATCTTCGGCCAAGAGTGCACGTCCTTTAAATCCACCCAATTCCGCACGCATATAGGTACTTTTACTGCCCATGACAACCGGAACATCAAAACCTCCAGCCACCGCAAGATAAGCACGCGCACCTGATTTTAACATACGAAAATGAAGAACACGATCTTTTTTTATGAGCACAGGCCGCCACATAGGCACCGGCTCACCGTCTATCGTAGGTGACAAATCACCACCTGTAATCGCGATTAACGTATCTTCTTGGAAAGCAAGTACAGGTCCCAGAAAACTAATTTCCAAAACGCCTTCATTCTCTTCATTATCTAATAAAATGTTCGCCATACGAAAAGCGTAGGGATCCATCGCTCCGCTGGCAATGATTCCATGCTTTTGATAACCAATACGCCCCTTATCTTGGAGGGTCGTCAAAAGACCTGGGCTAATGACCTTTACCTGCATTTTTTAGCCCCCTTTACCGCTTCATATTCCGCTTTGTTTATCGGCTTAAACTTCACAATATTTCCAGCCTCTAATAATGTGGGAGGATTCTGTTCCGGGCAAAACAGCTCCACCGGCGTACGCCCAATAAGCTGCCATCCCCCCGGCGTTTCAATGGGATATGCACCTGTTTGACTTCCGGCAATTCCCACACTGCCTATCGGTATCGCCAATCTTGGCGACGAACGCCGTGGTGTAGCGATTTTCTCTGACATACCGCCAAGGAACGGAAATCCCGGCGCAAAACCAATCATATAGACCAAATATGCCCCACTGCTGTGAATCTCAATTACTTCTTCAACCGACAATTGATTGTACTGAGCAACAAAGGCGAGATCCGGTCCAAATTCTCCGCCATAACAAACTGGAACCTCCACTACTTTCCCTGTCTCTTGCCGATTCATATCTAAATTTGCAAGCATCGATTCAAGTAATTTGATCATTTTACAGTAAGATACCGGCATACTGCTCTCTTCTATTTCAATAGGCAATGTATGCACCAATACAGGATCATAAAAAATCGTCACATTTTTATAAGCAGAACTATATTCTATCATCCCCTTAAAAGGGTGATTTTCTAAATAATGCACCAATGCCATCACTTTGCGATTGACTTCCGGATGAATAGATTTACCAAACTCAATCATAATTGCATTTTCACCCAGCGGATAGAACTCTACTTGCAAGTCTTTTGCTTTTCCCACACTTTTCACCTCGTATTACGCAGTTTTATAAAACGCCATACTGTTCATCACGAACATCTGTAATAAACATGTGCCCAGGTGCATGGGTAATCATGAGATCTGGTTTTACATGCATTGCTGCTGCCTGCGGCGTTACACCACAAGCCCAAAAAACAGGAACTTCTCCGGGGTTTATCGTTACCGGATCTCCAAAGTCAGGTTTGAAAACATCGGCAATTCCAATGCTGGCAGGATTGCCAATATGCACCGGCGCGCCGTGAACGGAAGGGAAACGAGAAGTGACCTGTACCGCACGAACAACATCTTTCTCCGGAATCGGGCGCATACTGACAACCATCGGCCCTGAAAAACGTCCGGCTTTCGTACATGCTATATTGGTTTTGAACATAGGAACATTACAATTTTCTTCAATATGGCGAACAGAAATTCCATTGTTCATCATAGGAAACTCAAAAGTAAAACTACAGCCGAGCAAAAAAGCAACCATATCATCTTCCCAATATCGTTTGATATCCGTCACTTCCTCTACCATTTCTCCATGACGGTAAATACGATATTTAGGAATATCGGTACGTAGATCGGCTGCCGGAGCAACCATCGCCGGGACTGGCGAGCCCGGCTCTGTTACATCAATTAAAGGACATGGTTTAGGATTTCTCTGACAAAATAAAAGAAAATCGAAAGCTAGCTCTTTTTTCATAATCGCTAAATTCGCCTGCGTATACCCTCTGGCCATGCCGGAAGTGGGTTTTAACCACGCATTGTTACGAATCATTAACCGTGCCGCTTCAGGACTTAAATTCAAAATATCTCCCATGAACTATCAACTCCTCAATTTTAAAACTTACTCTATCTATTTTAAAAACATCGTTTAAAGAATTTTACTACCAAAAGCCTGTACGGTGATTCCCTCTCGCTCCAGTGTTTCATGAATTTGCTTTGCAAACGCAATCGCATGTGCACCATCACCGTGAATGCAAACTGTATCTGCTTTGATTGTGAGATCTTCTCCCGGAAGCGTTTTCACTCTGCTTTCCTTTACCATGCGTACAACTTGCATGACAGCTGCATCTGCATCTGTTATCATCGCATTCGCCATTTTACGCGGCGTCAGTGTACCATCCAACTGGTATGTACGATCTGCAAAAACCTCTTGTGCTGTTTTTAAACCAATTTTTTCACCAGCTTTAATGAATGCACTGCAAGACAACCCAAATAAAATTAACTCCGGATCTACTTTATAAATCGCTTCCGCAATTGCTTCTGCAAGCGCCGGTTTCTTTGCCGCCATGTTATATAAAGCGCCATGAGGTTTCACATGCTGCATTCTTACACCTTCCGCCTTCACAAATCCATATAATGCGCCTACTTGATACACCATCATATCATAAGCTTCTTGCGGGGAAATCGCCATCTCACGACGACCAAAGCCATTCAAATCCGGCAGACCTGGATGCGCACCGATTGCTACATGCTGTGCAATTGCCGCCTGCACAGTTTTTCGCATTACACTTGGATCACCGGCGTGAAAACCACAAGCAATATTAGCAGATGTAATGAACGGTAAAATTTTTTCATCACCGCCAATTGTATATGCACCAAAACTCTCCCCTAGATCACAATTTAAGTCAATTGTATACATTTATGTTCACCTCATTTATTGCGCATCAACAGACAAAAAAAGCTCCGAGTAAAGTCATCTTCACCCGAAGCCGCTCTGCTTCAACAATTCATTCCCAGTATTCTACTGTGAATACCCTAATAGTAGCACTGCAGAAAGTCCTTGTCAATGTATATTCCACCTTGTTTTTACAGTCTTACTTATAAAAACAATGTCTTTATGATAAATAACCTTAATTTATATTGTGCCGCTATTACTCATATCGTAAAGCTTCTATTGGGTCTAAAAGTGCTGCTTTTCTCGCAGGATAAATCCCAAAGAAAAGTCCGATTCCCACTGAAAAACCAAAAGACACAAGGATCGGCATCATCGTAATTACAGTCGTAAATCCGGCAACTTTAGAGATTGCCAGCGAGGAAGCACATCCAAGAACGATTCCAATCAGACCGCCGACCACACCAATTACAATCGATTCAATCAAAAATTGCAGCATAATATTCTGATACGTTGCACCAAGCGCTTTACGAATCCCAATTTCCCGCGTTCTTTCCGTAACTGACACCATCATGATATTCATGATACCAATACCGCCGACCAGCAGGGAAATTGCTGCTATACTCCCAAGCAACAAGGTAATCATCGTTGTCGTCTCTGTCATTGTTTCCATAAGACTGGTTAAATTACGTACCGTGAAATCATCTTCTTTTTCACCAACAATCTTATGTCGTTGGCGCAATAAAGTGGTGATTTCATCTTGTACTTGATCCATAACCTCTGCATTCGATACCTGGATGTTAATAGACTGTACGTAAGTAATACCAATTAATCTCTCCTGCGCTGTTGTAAGCGGAACAATGACCACGTCATCCTGGTCTTGCCCCATAGAAGACTGCCCTTTGCTATCAAGAACTCCAACTACTTGGTACGGTGTATTGTTGATCCGGATATTTTTCCCGGTTGGATTTACCTCTCCAAATAAGTTTTCCGCTACCGTAGAACCGATCACCGCCACACGGTTCCGCGAATTAATATCCTGCGTTGTGATAAAATTGCCGCTGCCAACACTCAAACTGCGAATTGCCATATATTCAGGCGTTACGCCTTGTACACTTGTCTTCCAGTTTTGGTTTCCTGCTACGATCTGATAGGAACTGCTCACAGTTGGTGATACATAATCAATATTTTTGATTTCTTTATCGATCGCTTCAGCATCCCCAAATTTTAACGTAATGTCACTGCCGGCCGCAGACCGCGGACCACCTTTAGCCGAAGCCGATCCCGGTGAAATAATCAACATATTGCTGCCAAGACTGGAAATAGAAGTTTGGATTTCCTGCCGTACCCCCATCCCGATTGAAACCATTGCAATGACAGCACCAACGCCGATAATAATCCCTAACATCGTTAAAATAGACCGCATTTTGTTGGAGATCAGCGCAGAAAAAGCGATCCTTACACTTTCCCTAAACATGAGCAACGCCCTCCTCCGGCTGGCTGATTTCATCCCGTACCAACTTGCCATCCCGTACCATCAACTGGCGTTGCGCATACTCTGCAATATCCGGTTCATGCGTTACAAGAATAATCGTTTTTCCCTCTTTATGCAACTGACCAAATAACCCCATAATTTCGATACTCGATTTCGTATCAAGATTCCCGGTTGGTTCGTCGGCCATCAAAATTCTTGGATCATTGACAAGCGCACGAGCAATCGCTACCCTTTGCCGCTGTCCGCCAGATAATTCATTTGGCAAATGATCTTTTCTCTCTCCCAGTCCGACTGACTCAAGCAGCGCTGCCGCCCGTTCAGTACGCTCTTTCTTATTTACACCTGCATAAATGAGCGGTAAAGCTACGTTTTCTAAAGCACTGATTCTCGACAATAAGTTAAAGTTCTGAAACACAAAACCAATTTTTTTGTTGCGTGTAATCGCCAGCTTATCATCACTGAGCTGTGCAACTTCCTCGCCATCGAGAATGTAAGACCCCGTTGTCGGTCGGTCTAAACAGCCTAAAATATTCATCAACGTTGATTTACCCGAACCAGACGGTCCCATGATGGCTGCAAACTGTCCTTTTTTTATATGCAAATCAATCCCCGCAAGCGCCGCCACAGTTGAGTCTCCGACATTATAAATTTTCTTTACATCAGAAAGACGAATTGTCATACTAGATTCTCCTTCCTATCTTGGCGGTGGCCCGCCTTGATCCTTTGACGAGCTGCTGCTTTTTGAAGTTGATTTTGTATACGAAATAGACAATGTATCGCCTTCACTAAGTCCATCCGTTATCTCCACTTTATCATCACTGTATAACCCAATCGTTACGCTTCTGTTCTCTGTAGTTCCATCTGGATGTGCCAGCACAACATACTGTCCGTCATTATTCGTCTTTAATGCAGAAAGCGGAATCATGAGCGCGCCTTCTTTTTCAGCCGTATGGATGTTAACTCTGGCCGTCATGGCTGGTTTTAATAAATTTTCCGGATCATCAATATCCAGTGTCACACTATAATAAATAACCGTCGTCGTAGAAGTACTGCTGGACCAAGTACTGCCTACATCTGTTTGTGATATATTCGATACGGTTGCAGTAAACGTTCTGCCACTATAAGCATCTACTGTAAAGGTTGCTTTTTGACCAATTTTCACCTTGCCGATATCTGTTTCATCGACTTTTGCATTAATTTGTTTCGTTGACATATCGGCAACTGTCATAATCACAGTTGGGGACGTTACGCCTGCTGTAATCATCGTTCCTGCAATTTTAGGCTCACCGATCACAACCCCATCCATCGGCGAAACGATAATCGTATCATTTACATCCGATTGAACACCTGCATACGTTAATACAGCAGTTTGATAGGATAGCAACGCATCTTCTAAATCCGCATCGGATTTTGCTCCAATAGAATTTAAATATTGTAATCTTTTATATTTTGCTTCTGTATTCGTCACTTTATATTTCGCCTGATCAAGCTGCGTCTGTAACGTGGTGCTGTCTAATACAGCGACTGTCTGCCCAGCTTTTACAACGTCATTTTCTTTAAACATTACTTCTTTTAACCGCGCCGTAACTTTAGAACTGATTTCTACCGAATTTAAAGGTTTAATCGTTCCCGTCGCAGACACAGTAGAAGTTATTTTTCCTCGTTCAACCACTGCTGTTTGTGTCACTGTTGGCTGAACCGTCTGCTTCGCGCTGTAATAATAGTACCCACCGCCAATGCACGCCGCAATTACAACAAAAACAACAATCCACTTGATTTTTTTTTCTTGCATAGTTATTCTCCTTTACTCATGCCCATTGCATTTTCTAGTTTTGCTTTATATGTTGCATAGTCATATTGTGCTTGAATATAATTTGTTTTTGCCGTAGTTAACGCCAACTGTGCATCAATCACATCCAACATAAGTCCTTCTCCAGCTCTATATTTTTCCTTTGCAATAAAATAATCTTCTTCCGCCTTATGAATGGCAACCTGTGTACTATTAAATCTCTTCTCTGCTTCGCGCATACTCAGATAATTTTCACGTACTTCTAAATCAATCGCATCGGCTTGTTTTTCAAAATTTAGCTGTGCTTGCTCTACAGCAATTTGTGCCTGCTTTATATTTGACTCTGTCACATTGCTGTCAAAAAGATTCCAGCTCGCAGAAACTCCGGCCGCTAACGTATGATTATCATCACTTGGCAGCACTTGTTTTTGCCAGCTATTTTCAACGGATAAATTTACCGTTGGCTTTTTATCACTTTTCGCAATTTTGACATCTTTTTCTGCCTGCTCTATTGCAATTTGATATTTCATTAAATCTTTACGATTGTCTTTTGCATAAGAAATACAATCCATAAGCGAAGAATCAAAGTTTTGATACCCTGCATCGTCAATTAACTCGACTGGTTCTTCACCTTTTAGTTTTATAATATTTTTCAAGGTGCTTACAGCAACATCATACGTATTTTGCGACTTGATTAAGGTTTGCTGCGCATTGACAAGCTCCACTTCCGAACGAAGTAAGTCTACCTTTGGGGAACTGCCTGCATCATATAATTGTTGTACATTATTTAAATGTTCCTGATAATTATTTACCGTCTCTGTATCTACATCAACGACCTTTTTGGCTTCTAAAATATCATAATAGGCAGTTATCGTCGATAAAATTGTATTTTCCTCTGTTCTCGCAAGCCCCAGCTCAGCAGAAGTAATTTCCTCTTGCGCCTTTTCTATTTTTAACTCATTTTTGCCGCCAGTATAGAGTGGCATACTCATCGTTATTCTGTTACTATTCCCCCGAGAAGACCCATTATTATTTATATCGGAAAAGCTAAAGCTGCTGTTTGCTGAAATGGAAGGTTTTTTCTGCCCTTTTGCTCCATCTAAAGCAACTTTCGCATTTTCTCCATCCTTCTGCGCGATTTTAATATCATAATTATTGGTAAGTGCCATATCAATGGCCTGATCCAAAGATAAATCAGCACAAAATCCAGCCGACGTATTCAGTAAAAAATAACTCGCCGTTACCGCCATAACTTTGCGCAAAGACTCTTTTTTCATCTAGCACACTCCTCTGCCGTTCCTTCTGATAAAATTGATTACTTCATTATAAAAGTTCTTTCTTTGAAAAATATTTGTTTTTGATAGAAATTCTCAAATTATTCTAGTTTTCCATCCATTGTTCATAACGCATTGCTATACATAATTTTACACCTTTATTCTAAAGGGAAAAACACGTTTCGACATAGTTTTTTTCCTCTGCCTTTCAGATTGGAAGAAAGGTATCTTATTACTTATGTTGAACTATGTAAAATACACGAACTATAACGCACGCACATGCACAAAAAGGTAGGTTAACAAAATCATGTTACAACAAGCACTTCAATTATTAAAACGTTTTTATGGATATAATGAATTTCGACCCGGGCAGGAAAAAATCATTCTAAGCTTGCTCGAAGGCAAAGATACTGTTGCGATTATGCCAACCGGAGCCGGAAAATCCATTTGCTTTCAAATCCCTGCACTGCTGCTTCCTGGCGTAACCCTTGTCATATCACCGTTGATTTCTTTAATGAAGGATCAGGTAGATGCGCTAAACATGCAAGGTATTCCTGCTACCTATATCAACAGTTCCCTCACATCAGCAGAACTCAGCCGCCGCCTTTATGACATCGGCAGCAATCATTATAAACTTATCTATATTGCCCCAGAACGTCTATCGACAGAGGCTTTTCAATCCATTCTAAATAAACTCACCGTGAGTATGGTAGCCGTAGATGAAGCGCACTGTCTCTCACAATGGGGACATGATTTTAGGCCAAGCTATCAAGCCATCTTCCCATTTATTAATACCTTGCCGACCAAACCTCTGATCAGCGCTTTTACTGCCACGGCAACGCTCGAAGTAAAAGAAGATATTCATACATTGCTCGGCCTGCATCGACCAGAAATTTACGTTACTGGTTTTGATCGTCCAAATTTATATTTTAGCATTCTTCGAGGTGAAAACAAACAAAAATTTATTTTGAACTATATCAAAAATCATGCAGACCAATCCGGCATCATTTATGCGGCCACACGTAAAGATGTGGATGGTCTATATGAACTGCTCCTCAATAAAGGTTATCAAGCTGGGCATTATCATGCTGGCCTTCGCGATGACGAACGCATCCACCAGCAAGAACAATTTCTGTATGACAAAATTCAAGTTATGGTTGCCACCAATGCATTTGGTATGGGTATTGATAAATCCAATGTCCGCTTTGTCATCCATTACAACATGCCAAAAAATATGGAAGCTTATTATCAAGAAGCCGGACGCAGCGGGCGTGACGGTGAACCAGGTGAATGTATCTTACTATTCAGCTCCCAAGACATCATGCTGCAGAAATTTCTCATTGATAAATCCGTAGAAAATCCTGATCGTAAACAGCATGAACTGGGCAAATTGCAAGCTATGGTTGACTATTGTCATACACCAAACTGCCTTCGCCAATACATTCTGCAGTATTTTGGTGAAACGAGCGCCAAAAATGAATGCGACCACTGCAGCAACTGTAAAAACGACAGTGAACTGATCGACATCACCATTGATGCACAGAAAGTATTTTCTTGCGTATATCGCCTGCGTGAACGGTTCGGCGTGACAATGATTGCCGATGTGCTGAAAGGCTCTAAAAATAAGAAAGTCCTGCAATTCAAATTTGATCAACTTCCTACCTATGGTTTGTTCTCAAATCGCAGTGTAGATGAAATTAAATCTTTAATTCAGCGTCTTACTGCAACACAATATCTGGCACTTACCGAAAGTGAATACCCTGTAGTAAAATTAACGGAAACAGCCTTTGCCGTCTTAAAAAATGAAGCAAGCGTTTGGCAAAAAGTTGTTAAAACACATAAAGCACAAGCGGATGACACGGTTTTTACTGCGTTGCGTAAACTTCGCAGAACAATTGCCGAAGAAGAGAATATTCCACCGTATCTCGTATTTGCCGATAGTACCTTGCGGGAAATGTCTGCGCAATTGCCAAGAACAATGGATGACCTACAGCAAATCAAAGGTATCGGAGAAGTAAAACAAAAAAAATATGGCGCGCAGTTTTTAAATTTACTCAAAGAATTTGCACCTAGCGCACCACCGGAAACCAAAGAAAAAAAAGTACAACCTGAAAAAAAATCCGACAAACAGCCTACCCATCTAATCACCTTGCAAATGTTTGCTGATGGCCTATCCCTAGAAGAAATTGGCCAAACACGTGACTTAAAACCTGTAACCTTGCAGAACCACCTTGTAAAAGCTGCCGAAGAAGGTCATCCCGTAGATTGGGATCGCTTAATCCCCGCGGGTCAAGAATCACGCATAATCGCCGTGATCGATGAGCTCGGCACTGATAAACTTCGTCCAATTAAAGATGCCTTACCAGAAGAAATCGGTTATGACACCATTAAAGCAGTTATTGCAAAGCATTTTTCTTAAGCCTTTTTACATCGGATACCATCTTGACGTTTAGATCATACTATAAAAGTTTCTAAAATGATTATTATTTTCAAAAATTAACCAAATGACTTTCTGCTTTTGCATAAGTATGATAAGCTAATAAGAGAAATTGGCATGAAAATACTGTGAGCCATACAAAAGGAAAAAGGAGCCGTCAAGCATGCAGACATTTAAAGATTTACAAAAAAGAATACTGGAAACATCGGCGTTAGGCCACGCAAACGATTTTTCCGTAAAAAATCTATTCGAAGATTTTGATAAAAGTGAATTAAATTGTCTTTTCACGCCTGAACGTCATCCGGTATTCTGGAATTTCGATGCCTGCGTAACCAAGGCAAACCAAACTGGTTTAAAAATCTCCAAAGATGTCCATTCGTGTATGCAATCACTACACCGCAAAAAAAATCTTGCATATGCACTCATTGCCCCAGCGTTTATTGGGCAATTTAGCGATCAAGTCACCCCCGGAATGCTACGCAGTGCTTTTAAACAAATGGGTTTTGATGGTATGGTCGAGGTTGCTGTTTTCGCCGACATTCTAACCTTGAAAGAAGCACTGGAGTTTGATCAAAATATTATTTCCGAAAAAGATTATCAATTAACCAGCTGCTGTTGCCCAATGTGGATTGCCATGATCCGCAAAATATACAGCGAGCTGATGCCGCACGTGCCTGCGACTGTATCACCGATGATCGCCGCAGGACGTACGGTGAAAATTCTTCACCCCGATGCCCTAACCGTCTTCATCGGCCCTTGCATCGCAAAAAAAGCAGAAGCAAGAGAGCCTGATCTCCAAGGCGCCATTGACCATGTGCTGACATTTCAGGAAACCCAAGAATTATTTGATCTGTTGAAAGTAGATTTAACACTTTTCAACGCCAACGAGAAAGAAAACTCTTCTAAAGCCGGGCGAATTTACGCACGGGTCGGTGGTGTCAGCGAAGCGGTAAGCAATACGGTTGAGCGCCTCAATCCCAACCGAGAAATTGCCATCAAAACACGTCAAGCAGACGGTGTAATCAACTGCAAAGCCATGATCAACGAACTCATGTCCGGTCAGATAACAGCCAACTTCTTTGAAGGCATGGGCTGCATAGGCGGCTGTGTCGGTGGTCCCAAATCGATTCTTGACAAAGCGATCGCCAAAGATCATATCAACACCTACGGCGAAAAAGCCCTTTATCCAACACCAATCGATAACCCTTACGTCATTGAACTGCTGCACCGCCTAGGTTTTGACACCCCTGAAAGTCTGATTGAAGATAATAAATTTTTCACCCGAAAATTTTAAAATTTAAATATACGTTACTTTCTAAACTCGTTGAAAAGCAAAAAGTTTAAGATGGCTGCATAAGCCTCTTAAACTTTTTTATTTTTGTGTATGTATGGGATTTCTTCGTATAGTCATAGCTATAACAACTCCAACCTTTTCATTAAAAAGTATAATTCCTGTGGTAAGTATATGTCATTTTGAGAATGATTGTCAATAATCTATGTTGAAAATCACTTTTAATGATAGTACTGTTTATACTTCGTATAAGATTATGGGTAATAATTGACATTGATTATCATTATCCTGTATACTTTCTTTTATAAGTAAAACAAGTTGAATTCTTGGCGATTACCATGAATGTCCGTTTTGCTGGCTTGGTCATTACAAGTATGCCGGGACAAGCAGACTTTTCAGCGTGAGCTAGGAAGCATATATCTTTAAAGGAGTATGAGGAACCGCATGAAAAAAAGAACACTAAGTCCAACAAAAAAAAGATTGCTGTACGCTTTAATCGGCAGCAGTTTTTTTTGGCAATCCCCAGTCTACGCTGCTGACGAAACTGCGCAGCCACCGTCCGAACAGGAAGTTCAGGAAACAGCGGCAGTCGATGATGCATCGCAGCATGAATTCACTTTGGAAGGCATGGAAATCACAGCCCTAAAAGAAAAAAAAGCAAAAGAAGATAAAGCTGATACCGGCTATGTTGCCAAACGCAGCTCTGTCTCTACCAAGACCGACACACCACTCAACGAAACGGCGCAGTCTATCAGCGTAGTTACCCGTGAGCAGATGGAAGCACGCGCCGTGCAAACCCTCGATGAGGCCGTTGCCTATACACCGGGTATCACCCCTACTACTTCTGGAAAAGACGCACGTGGTTACAGCTATATAAGCATTCGCGGACTTAGCGACGGCACCTATTCAACCTTTACTGATGGTCTGAGAAACGCATCCGGAATTTTTATCACAACCAATACTGACCCTTATGCGTTTGACCGTATTGAAATTCTACGGGGACCTGCTTCCATTCTTTATGGCGCCAACAGTCCCGGGGGGCTCATCAATCAAGTGACCAAGCTGCCACCTGAACAGGAACTGCACGAACTTCAAATGCAAGTCGGCAATAACGCAAATAAAAGCCTCGCCCTTGATTTTGGCGGACCGGCAACTGATGACGGCAAACTGTTCTTTCGTCTGACAACGCGAACGCAGGATCAGGATTTAGAACGCGATCACAGCAGCGCCAATAGCATCTTTGTTGCGCCGGCACTCACTTGGAAACCAAATGATGACACAAAATTCACCGTCTTATCTACCTATCAAAAAAATAAAGTTAAAGGTGTTACAGTTTCACGAGAAATTTTTTCACCAACAAATCCTCTATACGGATTACCAAGTACATCATATTTCGGCGAACCGGACTACGATCATTACGAACGAGAGCAAAAACAGATCGGCTATATTTTTGAACATAAATTTGACGATGTATGGTCGGTAACGCAGACCGCTCGTCACACCGATATTAACCTAGAGTATAGATACGTAGAAAAAGGCATGCTTAGTAGCGACGGACGAACGCTAACGCGCGGCGCATATGACATGCCGGAATTTCTACGTTCTAATAGCATCGATACGCATTTTCAGGCCAAATGGACAACCGGGTCGTGGTCGCATACGAGTTTAGTAGGGTTTGATTATCTGCAGACTAACTATAATTCCCGCATATTAACTGGCGATGCGCCCAACCTTGATATAAGAAAATTTAACTATGGTCAAGTGGTACCCGCACCGACTAATCTTTATTCTGCTACTGTAGCTCATATCCGCCAGCGTGGTTTATATCTACAGGATCAGGCAAAATTAGGAGAACGTTGGGTGTTTTTAATGGGCGGTCGACGCGATTGGTATGAAGATGATTCAAGCGGTATTAAACAGACAGCCAATACCAGTCGAGCCGGCATCGTGTATCACGCGACCAACGAACTATCCCCTTATATCAGCTATGCAGAATCCTTCGAAGGACAATCTGAAAAGGATCGTTACAATAAACCGTTTGACCCGACCACCGGAACCCAATACGAAGTTGGTGTCCAATACGAACCGGTCGGAAGCAATGCTCGGTTCACCGCCGCTGTATTTGATCTGCGCCGGCAAAATATGTTGACCCCTGACCCATTGAACGAAGTGATTTCCGGCCCTAAATATAAGGTACAAACCGGAGAGGTCGCATCAAAAGGACTGGAACTGGAAGCACAGTTGACACCGGTGAAAGGGCTGAATGTGATCGCAGCCTATACTTATCTGGATAATAAAACAACGAAGAGTAATACAGTGGGAGAAATCGGCAAACGCACAGTCGGAGTTCCCAAACATGTTGCTTCGCTCTGGACCGACTACACGATACAGGAAGGCAAAATGAAAGGGCTTGGCTTTGGTGCCGGTCTGCGTTATATCGGCTCACGGTATAATAGTGCCAACGATTTCAAACATTCAGGCGTAGTCGTAACCGATGCGATGATTCGCTATGATTTAGACGAATGGCGGCTGGCACTCAACGTCCGCAACGTCTTTGATAAGTTTTATGATGTCGGCACCGGTTTTGCCGGTGAAGGTCGTACTGTACTGTTAACAGCTACGCATAAATGGTAAGAAAAAACGCCGTTATTGCCTTCAAAATTTTGCGATAATAGAATATCCCATTGCCCCTATTTACATAACAACTCGTACAAAAGAGAGAAAAAACGCAACCATCGCTGGCTGCGTTTTTTTCTTATTCAGATTTAGTTGATGAAACTGCTGGAGTCGGTTCAACTTTCTTTATTTGCTTTTTCTTCTTTTTTTCCTTGTTCTTTGGGCTTTTATCTCCCATATCGAACATCTCCTTTTTGTAACAATGAACTATGTTTAGTATAGCATAGTTTATCCACAAACGATGTTATTCATATATGCACATCGCATGATAACGCATGCGCTAGACAGTTGAAGTATGCTACCGGCTAGTTACCCCTAAAATAGCTTACGATTTCATCGGATTAGTCCGATATAAGGTGCTATTTGGAAAAAACTTATATATTCTTGTCTAAAATTAATTTTCTGAGTAAGACGAAGGTAAGACGAAGGGACGGTGGTTCTGTCTTCTCTTTTCTTTTAAGACACTTCCTCCGTCCCCTTGTCATGCCCTTGCAAGAATCAAGCAAGTTTCCCTTTGATTTCTTCAGCAAATTGTTCCAGCAGCCCTAAATCATCTAACACCCCTAAAATTGTATACTTAGGCCGAACTTCCTTGGCGAAACGAATAGAGTCAATTGCCTCTTCTAAGGTTATTCCGATATCCTGTGGTTTTGATGGAGCATTTACATTTTCTAAAAGAGCACTTATTTCCTCAGACGACGGAACATGATCTAAAATATTTTGAATTTCAGGCCACGCCTCTTCCAATTTTTGAATTCGTTGAATTCGCTTCTCAGTTGAATATCTTTTATCACTTTGTATTTCCTCTATTAATTCCTCTGCAATATTATGAAAATATTTTCTCGTCTTTTCCTCCCATTTAGCCTCATCAAAGATTTGTGCCTGATCCATTGCCTTTTTAAAATCGATCTTTTGTATCGCTAGTTTTTTATATAAATCTGTGATCAATGTCGTAGCAACACCAACCTGAACGCCATGGGGTGCTATTTTTTTATTTTGCTCTAGCGCTATCATTTCCCAGCAATGTGATAGATGATGTTCAGATCCTGAGGCAGGTCTAGAATTTCCGATAAAGCTCATCGCAATTCCGGTTAACACCAGCCCTTCCATGATGTGCTGAATCGCTTTAGCGTCACGTGCTTGTATTTTTTTAATATTGTCTTTACAGATTCGTACGGATTTATATACCATCTCATAAATTACGTCACAATAATACTCATCGTTAACGATACGACTAATTTTCCAATCGCTCAGAGCAGAATACTTTCCCATTAGATCACTCCAGCCAGCCATAATCATCGACAAAGGAGCCTCTTTCAGCACATTCACATCACCAATAATTGCCTTAGGACAAGCCGAATTATACGATATTTTTAAGTTGCCAATTACTAGCGCTGCATGCTGGGAAGCGAAACCATCAACGGATGGGGCTGTAGCGACTACAATATTATCAATCCCCACCTTATAGCTCACAAATTTTCCAAGATCATTTAGCACCCCTGCCCCCACTGTTACGATTACATCAAAGTCACGTTCACAATGAATGACAAGATCACCGACCATTTTTTCATCAGGAACAATTCGTCCATTGATTATATATTTTTTATAGGCAAACTGCTCTCTCCGTAATACATCTGCTACTTTCTTAGCCGCAATATCCCAAGTGATTGAATCTGAAATCAGCAGTGCTTTTTTATAACCTAATTCTCTTAAAACTTCTGCAGTTTTTTCGATAGCACCTGGTTCGATCATCACTTTCTCCATACAAATCTTATGCGATTTTCCGCATTGACACTCTAACGCTTTCCCTAATAAATCTGATAGAGAAAGCTGATCTATCGTTTCTAAAGTCAATTTCATCATAAACGCCTCCCTAATGTATCTGCATTAAAATATTCCAAGCGCCCCGGTAACCGCACCAAATAGAATCAATAGTCCCATCAATTTAATTGGGGATACACCGGAACGAACCAATTTTAGAACAACCAATGTTAAGATCAACGGGATCAATCCAGGCATAAGTTTGTCCAGTAAATCCGTTTGTAAGTTAAACATTGTTCCACTGCCTAAATCATAATTTAAAGCAAATTGGAGTGGAATGAACCTGCCAACTAAGCCACCCATGACTAACGTACCTAATATAGAAGCGGCTTCTATTACTCGATTTATTTTACCGCCAGACATAATTTCCTCTACAGCCATTCGTCCATATTTATAGCCATTCATCCATAAACTAAACGAAATTGAAGTCATAATAATGAATTGTGCAAGGACGAAAATAATTGGGCCAGCAATATTATTATTATTCGTAATACCGATACAGATTGCCAGCATAATTGGTGTAATAACACCTTGTGTCAATGTATCACCGATCCCAGCGATCGGCCCCATTAAGCCTGTTTTGATTCCATTAAACGCCTGATCGTTAATCGGCTTACCATTCGCTCGCTCTTCTTCCATCGCTACCGTTACGCCATGGATGACAGATCCACAAATAGGTTCTGTGTTAAAGAAGGATAAATGCCGCTTGATGCCTGCTTTCTGTTCCTCTTTATTTTTATATAATTTCTTTATAATCGGCAGCATGGAATGTGCAAATGCAGTCGCCTGCAAGCGTTCATAATTATAATTGGATTGCGCAAACATAAACCAATTGAACCAGGATTTTATAACATCATGTTTGGACAGTTTGATTTGTTCCATCATTACATTCCTCCTGCATCTGTATGATTGCTTAAATTATGCTTTATTCCACTGATCGTCAAGGCAATAACTGCACCAATTATAGAAATAATGATAATATCCATATTAAAATGAACTGCTAATATAATTCCAAGGACAAAGAAAGGCATGGTAAACGAATTACCAATCAATTTTAAATTCATTGCAATTCCTAATGCCGGCAAAGTTGCTCCAATAACATTAAAGACATGTAAAACATTTGGCGTTAGAACATTCAACATACCGTTAACTGCATTAGGGCCATAATACACAACTAAAGTAGCTGGGATAAAACTTACAGCAAATAATAAAATTTGTGGTGGTACAACATTAATAAATGCCACCATATTAAGATTGCCTTTTTCCACTTCTCGATCAGCCCAATGGACAAAAAATGAATTTACCGTCATTTTTGCAATCCATAGCACAGTTGCAATGGTACCTAATGGAACTGATATTGCCATAGCTGTGCTGACATCTAAATTTGATATGAGCGCTAAACCAGTCCCTACATAACCAGCAAAAGAAGGATCCCCCATTTGTGCCCCTCCGGCTGAGATAAAACCAAGATAAATAACATTAATCCCAGCACCAATCAATGCACCTTCTAATGGGTTTCCAAGAATAATACCAGTAATAAAGCCTGCTAACAAGGGTCTATTTAATGTAAAAAAACCAACATATGTACACCATGGACTCCATGAAAGATAGTAGAAAAATCCAATTAAAGCAGCTTGGAATAAGGTCACTTCCATTTGCATTGTAACTCCCCCTTAAAATTTATATGAGCGTTTTAATATCGATGGGTGATGAATCCGGTACAATCTGTACATAAACTTGAACTCCAATATCTAATAATCTTTTAAAACAAGCTTTCTCATCTTCAGAAATCGATATATTACGATACAACTGCTTGCGCCCTTGAATTGCACCAATCCCCCCCAAATTTAACCGTTTAATTTCGACACCATTTTCAATTAACGTTTCTACCGTTTTTGGGGTTTTTACCAGAATGATTACACGTTCCCCATGATCTTCTTCCTTTAAAATATTACTTGCATCAGCAATCGTGTGAATTCCAATTTTAAATGCATTTGGCGCTGCCATTTTTAATATTTTTACCATGAAATCATCTTGCGCTACTTCATCATCCACAACAATGATTCTATTCGCCTTTGTAATTTTCGACCAAGCTGTAACAACTTGACCATGAATTAATCGATCATCAATTCTTGCTAATACGATATTTAACATTCAAAACACTCCGTTACCTTAATTTTTATGATTCAAAGTCACATGCGTTCTATTTCCGTGAACAACTCTTTAATTGCCTCAGCGCCAACTTCCATACAGTGCTCTGTTAACTGATCCAATCCATAGGTCCCACGCATCGTCAAGGCTTCCAACAACATAGGAAAACTTACCCCTGAAATGCACCTGAATTTGTTTTTGATTTGTGCACTTGCTATAGCCATCACATTATACGGACTAGCCCCAAACAGATCAACAAATACAAGAACACCATCTCCTGCATCTATTTCCTCAATTTCCTGTTGTACTTTCCGACCAAAGGCTGTAATATCATCACCACGGTTGAGACCAATCGACAAACAATTTTTCAACTCGCCGACAATCAAAGAAGCACTCTTTAACATACCTGTACCAAAATCTTCATGCGTTAATACTAAGATACTAATCATGTGTTCACCTCCTTTTGGTTCTTGTATTTATTTACGCTATAGAATATTGCAAAAGTTATGCCAATACACGTTTCAATGTGTATCACAATACGTAAAGTCCGTCCAACATCAACTACCGCTATATCTCTTTTAAAATTTATTTCAAGTTTATTATTTTTTAATAAAAATAAGCTATATATGATCCGTATACCTAATGCGTATTGCGATGCGTATCACATCCGTATCAAGATCCGTATCGCAATAAAAAAAATGTCGCATTGTTCATGCGACACCCAGACTGTAGACAAATCATATATTTATGTTGATAACTTAGAAAAAACCGAAATTCGTTCCACTTATAAACTAGTACGAAGATAGGTTGCCGGTTGGTGAGAAGTACTCAGATGCTAGGCGCAGCAAGGGGTTGTGAAGGAGTCGTACTTCTGTACGTCGACGAGCAGCACCTTGCTGTAACAACGCAGATGAGTGCTTATCGCCAGCCCGCAACCTATCTGTCCATAGTTTGTCTACACACTGAATGTCGCATTGTTCATGCGACACCTTTTTATTGCGATCATTATTTTTTCGTACCATTTAAATTGAAATGTAGTAACAGCATTTCTACAATATAAGCAAGTTCAGTATCCGGTATAGAAACACCAAATACTTCTTCTGCTAAGGTAAAACGTTCTCTAACGATTTGAAACAATTCACTTTTTTCCTGCTTGATTAAATCAAAATTATTGTATGGAAGCGGTTCTTTTCGAATAACACGTTCTAACATGCAAGCACAGTGAAAAAAGAATTTTAAGCTGATGGTATCGTCTATTTCTTGATGATACGTTTTCATAATATCATGAAAGATTTCTTCTAATATCTTGCAAGCCTTTTGAACATTTAAAAACACAAGAATATTTTCCATCATTGCGACCACACGGCTTGAAAAAGGTTTTATAGACAGCTGAAGCTCATGATCACTAAATTTTATGGCTGAACGATCTTCTTCTACCTTAACACGTTCACCAATAAATGTACTCATTGTAATAACACTCTCTTCAACCTTATCCAATGTCATATTCGGCATCATAGCCTTTCTTGCTGCTTCTATTACCATCGGGGTACTCACCATACGAATCATACGCGTTGCAATGCCTGTTCGTTTTGTAATAATTTCAGGAAAAGTCGTCAATGATCCCATATCTACCAGAAATAAAACACCATTTCCTTGGTCAATCTGCTGCACAAGTTCAATCGCCGATTGCAGTATATCTTCAACTTTCGCTTCCATAGGCATATCTAGTGCATAAATGCAATCATACCCTAATAACGTTTTAGCAACTTCCACCATATTACTTGCAGTAGAATTTCCATGTGCCATAACAAGTACTTGCACCATTCCACACTCTTTGACCTGCATGGAATGAAGAAATACTGCAATGAACGCCGTTTCATCATCCGGAATTTGCATGTTTAATACTTTTTCAATTCTTGATTTAATTTTTTTTGCAACAGCATATTCCTCAGGATATTTGTTACTCAACTTAACGATATCCGGATAGATTGTAATATTTCCTTGCCTAATACGTTCAACTAAAGTTTCCATATGCAATGCTAAACCATAAATAACCTTTGTATCAACGCTATGTCCAAATAAGTGCAGAGCACAGCCAAATTCCTCTTCTATAATATTCACAATATCAGGCGTAGCGAGCTTAGATAGTATTTCTTGATCTATTTTTACATTATGAATCCTTGCTTTTGTCATTGTTTGATGCATACGCGTTTGTATCTTAGAATTGATATTTTCTTTTATTTCCGCAATTGAACGACCTTCGCTATACAATTTTTGGGCATTTTCTAAAATAAATTCATAAAAATCTTCACCAATTTGATATTCATCAAACAGTAATATATCGTTTAAATTTTCCTTTAAGCTAGTTTCATTTCCACTAAAGGTAATTGTCCCATAATCATTTAAATTAAAATTCTGCATGATTTCTTTGCGTTTTTCATCCATTGCGAAAAAGCCTTCTCTAAGTTGTTCGGTCAGTTGAGATAATTTAATCTGTATTTCACCTTTTTTTGCTGTAACATATTCAATAAAAGCATTCGCACAAAGCAATTGAATATCATTACGCAATTGTCCGATATTTCCTTGACATTTATAAATTAATAAAACTTTTAATACTTCTTTTGATACTGTCAAAGGAACTTTTATTTTCATAGATTCTTCACGAAAAAATTGACAAATTAACAGCATTCTTATTTTTAAGGGGCGATCATTTACCCCTGGAAGATTAATAATAAGCGGGATGCGTCGTAAAAAAGTGCTCAATACAGCTGCTTGCGGAGTTTCCGTCGTAGCTGCAATAATCAATACATTTGCTGAGCGAACACTCTCCGTTTCACCTAATCTTCGATATGACCCACGGTCAATTAAGGAAAATAACATTTCTTGGCCTTCCGGTGGCAATCGATGAATCTCATCTAAAAATAAAATTCCACCATTGGCCTGATCAACCAGTCCCTTTTTTTCTCGATCCGCACCAGTATAAGCACCTCTTACATGTCCGAACAAGTGTGAAAGCAACAGCTGCTTATTTTCCGCATAATCTGCGCAATTAAAAATAATGTATGGTGCATGCACTGGCAGCTTACCAATCTGCACAGCATAACGGTACATAACACCGGCAAATGTTGTTTTTCCACTTCCGGTAGGCCCAATGAGCAAGGTATGTAA
Organism: Massilibacillus massiliensis; assembly: GCF_900086705.1. Classification (NCBI taxonomy): domain Bacteria; kingdom Bacillati; phylum Bacillota; class Negativicutes; order Selenomonadales; family Sporomusaceae; genus Anaerosinus; species Anaerosinus massiliensis. The sequence goes on from NZ_LT575483.1 coordinate 1,191,695, forward strand.
ACCATGTGGTGGATATAGGATTGCCGCCTTTGCTTGCTTTATTTGTACTTGTAAATCATCATGCGCTCCAATAAGATTTTCAAAAACACCAGAATCAAAATTTTTATTTTGATTCTGGTGCTTATTTGCATCTTCTATCCCACTACGAATCAAGCGATTCGAGATAACACTAATCTTCGGCTCTTCGCTCAACCCTTCTGGCATAATTGAAGTTTTTAGATCAGAAAAACTTTTATATATTACAGATTCTAAACGACAATGATACGTTGTTTCTAATACTGAAACCGCCAGATAAAATACTGGTTTTCCTGTTATTTTGATCGCTTGTCTCTCTTTAACTAATATATTTAATTCTTTGCTTACATTATTTCGAATCAAGCAGAGAGATTTGGCGATATTGTTTGCTGAAAATCCAATTGTTCTTTCCGCTGTAGGAATTTGCTTTACCAAAGATTCCGTTGCTTGGAACAAAAATTTAAAAACTTTATCTTTCCTAGTTTCCGTATTTGTTGAAGTTTCACTATCATATCGCAATGTCATTATGCCTCTCCCTCTTATATAAAAATTACTCAATGATGCACTATTTACGATAGAAAATATCGAACTCCTGCACAATCAGACAAAATATCCAAAAGCTGTGAATAACATTTGATCCATTTTAGATGTCCTTTCTTTTTAGGCGCAAAAAAGACAGCTCGAAAATTCAAACTGTCTGGATTGGTAATATTATGCTAAAATAAAGATCGGACTAGCTGTAAACTAGTCCGATAAATCGAATACAGGAGGTGATACCTTGAAGTTTCGTTTCACACTTGACATCGAAGGAACGGTACTTATTAAGGTAATGGCACTTTTGGCTTTTACCCTTAAAGTGCTGTTCACCTGATGTATTCAACCGAAACGTCCTGTTCGCAGCAGGGCGTTTTTGGTTTATATAGTATATGCATATCCTCAATAGGCTATGCTTTACACTTACATTTTATAATACATATTATGCATAGTCAATCATGTGTTACACGTTTAGCAATTTTAGCTTTTACTAAATCCCAAATACGAATAGGTTCCCTTTGAAAGACGAAGGGAGGTGATTGAATAACAAATTTACCTTCAAGAATTGTCTACAATAGCAGCTTTGCCTCGTTCACCGGTACGAATTTTTACGGCGTCTGCTACATCATAAACGAAGATTTTTCCATCACCGATATGACCGGTGCAGCAGGCTTTTTTTGCAGCCTCTAATACATCCTCTACTGGTACTTCACAAATCACAATTTCCACTTTAATTTTAGGGCTTAAGCTGACTTCTACAGTTTTGCCGCGATAAACTTCTTTATGCCCTTTGGATAAGCCACAGCCATATACATGGCTTACTGTCATACCAGTAACACCAATCATATTCATTGCTTCTTTCAGCTCTTCTAATTTTTCTGGACGTGTGATAATATCAACTTTTGTAATCTTGCACATAATAAAACGCCTCCTTAAAATTTATCTTTATCATTACATTTGGCCTTTATCGTAGGTAAACAACCTGCTTTGCAATAAATAAAAGGCTTACCCAAGCAGATTTGAATAAAACACTACTTAGATAAGCCTCTTTGCTCATGTAAACAAAATTTATTTATTTTTTTATAAAATCGCCCTAAAGTGTAACATTAGCTAAACTTAATATAGCATTTATCATGAATAAATGCAAGTCTTTTACAAGACCGACACTAGGCGAATGATAAATAATAGTTTTATATTTTTGCTGAAACAATTGGCGCATCCGCTTTTTGTTCCACAGCTTTTTCCTTCACTTCTTTAGGAATTTGAATTGGTTTTACTTGATCAAATTTTGAATACTGACATTGCACCAATACCTTCATACTGCCGAAAATAGTTTTTAACTGTGCTTTATCTTTTTCAGGAATATTGGCTTTTTCATTAATGGCTAAAATACTTCTTTGCATAATTTCTGATAAGTCCATATTCACCTGACTCACACGTTTTGTTTTTTTATCGATATGGACTGTATAGGTCATATCAGGGAAGTCCTTAAAAATAGTTTCCACGAAATTCAAATAATTTTTAGCGTCCGGACCACTTTGCAGCAAGATATTTTCTGTCATTTCTCTCAAAACATCTGCATCTAAGGTAAGACTAACTTCTTTGTCCGTATCTGTTTCAGATAAAACAACTGCCTTTTTTACGACTTTCATATAAGCAGTCATATCATATGGAGAAACCGCTCTTTCTGTTATGTATGGCAAAACTTGTTTTATGTATTTTCCCTCAACCTCGGTATAAGTGATCAATTGACGATCTACTTCCTCCATATATTGGGTCATACTTGTTTTCATCGTACGCTTTTCTGGATCTGTCATCACAAATTGCGACTCATTTTTATACCGCATTGGCTGTAATTCAATATCACTGCTATTATTAACTGCCATATTCATTAGCGATGTTTGAACATCAATTGCAATCTCTGTATGATAATTTTTTAACTTGGCCATGTTTTCATAAACAGATTGCATATACTCCATTGCCTCTGCTTCTTGTCCTGGCTGCTCCGCTGCAAACGCTGCGTTTGTAAAGCTAGTCATACTTAGCAAAACTGCAAATAACATATAAAAAAAGATTTTTCTCATATTCACCCTCCTCAAAACCTATTGATTTAATTCGCGATAAATCATAAATCCCCTGCCAGTTTTATACTTTCGCTCTGACAATCCATAGTGAATTCCAGCAGAACTGTGCACGACTGATTTGCTGCGCAGGGTAAATTTTTTGGGGAACATATTAGATCTGCGCCAAACGGATAAATATTTACACTAAAAAAGCTGCCACAAAAAGAATGGTTCTTCCTCTGACAGCCGCCGTTCGTATAATTTATTTAATAATTTGCACGAGATTTTCTTTCGATAAAGTTCCAATTGTAGATCGTGTCGTTTTGTAACCAAAGACCCCTACACTCATCGGTATGTATCCGCTCTTAATGCCAAGTTCTCCTGCTAGATCTTTTCCTTCATCTGTATCAAACATACATTTTAAAGAATAATTCCAACAAGCCCCGATTCCCATTTTATCAGCAACCAGCATCATATTGCCAAATGTAGCATGTGCTGCATTTTGTGTTTCTTCATCGTCCGTTTTACCAGAAATAATAATTAAAGTTGGCGCATTAAATAAAAAGTTTAAATTTTCTTCATTATAAAGAAGTTCTAATTTACCCTTTCCATTTTGAAAGAAAAGTTTTCCACAAAGTTCATTAATCTTATTTAAAACATCTGCATTTTGAACGATGGTAAAATTCCATTCTTGATTATTAATCATATTGGACACAAATTTACCAGCTTCAATAATATCCGTTAATTCGCTATCTCGAATTTGTTTAGAATCAAAATTACGGGAATTGCGCCTCATCAAACCATTTCTTAATAATTCGTTCATTTATATTCTCCGTTCTAAGTACGAGTATAATAGATATTTATATTATACTCTAAATCAGAAATGAAAAAAACTTTTATTTCTAATTTTTTTGCTCATTTTTACAAATTCAGACAAAATATAAGGTTTTTGTCCGAATTTATTCCACTTAGATAAATATAATACGAAACGATTCGCCGCTAAAAATTAGAGAAATTTTAAACTAAGATTACATAACCTCATCTTGAGCTTTGGTTTGGCCTTTTCCGGAAAAATACGTTCCGAAGGATGAAAAAATACCGACTTGCTAAAATCTGTAAACTCACTTCGTTCAAACAAACAGATTTCTTAACGCAAGCCGGTATTTTTTCAAGTTTTTTGGAGGTTTATGGCCTAGACTTTTTGATCCTTTTGTGGCAATGACAAAAGGATATCTACGCCCTTACAGACAATCTGCAGATTATCTGCTCATAACTTATCTTATAAAACTGCCGCTAATAGTAATGTTGTACTAATCGCAACTACAGATGCGATGCAAGTTGCAAGGGTATAAGATTTCAACGCGCCAACCACTGTTAAACCAAAATACTCTTTTACAATCCAAAAACCGGAATCTGTAACATGGGAGAAACAAATCGCACCAGAACCAACCGCGAGGGCAACAAGAGCCGGATCAAGACCTGGATGCTGTGCCAGCACTGGTGTTACAATACCCACGGCCGTCATCATGGCAACGGTTGCGGAACCAACAGAGAAACGCATAATTGCGGCAACAATCCAAGCTAGAATCAATGGGCTAAGTGCAAGACTTGCCAATACTTTACCAAGTTCTACCCCAAGACCGCTGTCTAGCAATACACGATTAAATGCACCGCCAGCACCGATAACCAATAAGATTCCGGCAACAGGACCAAAACATTCATCGGTAAATTTCAGAATTTGTTTCATGTCAAAACCACGTGCTAGACCAAGAGACCAATATGCAAAAAATGCGGAAATAAGAAGTGCAGTAATCGGATTCCCAATAAAGTTTACCAATGGTGCCATGGAAGAATCTTTTAAAGCACTTAAATCAAAGATTGTCTTTGCAACCATGATAAGCATTGGTAATAATACCGTAAACAAAGTGATCCCAAAACCAGGTAATTTATCATCAGAAATACGTTCTTCTTCTGGTTTATTCAATGCAGGCAGATCAACTTCAATATTATCTTTGATGAATCTTGTCCAAATTGGACCGCCAACAATTGCTGCAGGAATACAAACCAACATACCAAGCATAATGACCTTACCAATATCGGCATTTAAAGAAGCTGATATTGCCATCGCTGCAGGATGCGGTGGCAGCATGCAATGTACAATCTGTAAAGATACCCCCATTGGAATACCGATTCTTACAATCGACATCCCAGTTGCTCTGGCAACACTGATAACCAATGGAATTAAAAGTACAAAACCAACTTGGAAAAATACTGGTATCCCAGTAATAAAACCAACAACCATCATCGCCCAGCTCGCACGTTCTTTTCCCAGTGCGTTGATGAGTGTACGCGCCAGACGTTCGGCACCACCAGATGTTTCAAGCATTTTACCCAAAATGCTCCCCAACCCGAGAACCGTAGCTAGAAAACCAAGTGTACCGCCCATACCAGCTTCAATCGAAGCACAGATTTTAGCAAGTGGCATACCTGTCATAATGCCGACAAACATACACGCAATAATCAGACTAAGAAAAGCGTGCAGCCGTACTTTCATAATTAAAAAAACAACTAATGCAATTGCCGCAATTAAGGTCAATACTAAAAATGTAGTAGTCCCCACTTAACTCTCTCCTTTAAAATAAACGCTTATTTATCTAATTCTCTTTAAGCATTTTAATATAATTTTTTACTGTTTCTGACATGGTTTGCTGCGCTGCCTTGAGCATCGTTTCAAACCGCGTATTTTTCTCCGTATGAGATTCTAAAAAATCTCTTGCTTCTCGAACCGCACCTGTGGATATTTCCGTATTCACATTGATTTTGCGAACACCTAGAGAAACTGCTTTTTTAATCGCTTCCGCTGGAATGCCGGAGCAGCCATGTAAAACCACGGGTATACCAATGGCTGTACTAATTTGTGAAAGCCGTTCAAAATCAAGTTCCGGTGTTCCTTTATAAATTCCATGCGCATTGCCGATTGCAACTGCCAGTGCATCAATTCCGGTACCAGTTACATATTGCGTGGATGCACTTACACTCGTATATCCTTTTTCCAGTTCAAAGCCTTTTTCACTCGTGCCATCTTCATTATTCATATATCCGAGCTCACCTTCAACGCTAACACCAATTGCATGCGCTATATCAACAATTTTTCTCGTGTTGCTGATATTTTCTGCTAATGGCAGATAGGATCCATCGTACATAACAGAAGTAAACCCACAGCGAATCGCCCGCATAACAGTAGAAAATTCTTTGGCATGATCGAGGTGTAAAACCACAGGAATACTACTCGTAGAACAAAGTTTCTTTACAATTGCCGCAATCACCTCAATAGGCGCATGCGATATATATCCTTCGCCAAAAGAAATGATCACTGGCTCATTTAATTCCTGCGATGCGTCAATAACGGCGAGTATAGACTCCAAGTTATAAACATTAAATGATCCAACAGCACTTTTATGGTCTTCAGCATATTTTAAAATTGTTTTAAGGTTAACAAGCATGATGTTTTCCTGCTTTCTTATTTATCATTTAACATGTCAACAACTTCACGAAGCGTAGTCACCGCACCAACATTTCCTGGGAATATAATGTACGGCAGATTTGGGAACTTGCTTTCTAAGCCAGTTTGCCATACCGGAATTCCAGGCTTCACTTGCCCCATAACATTTGCTTTTTTCACTGCAAGCCCTTTTGTTCCAACGTCACTAGAAGTAATGCCGCCCTTGGCAATTAAGAAACTTGGCTGAATGCCGAGTCTTGATACGATACTGGTAATTGCTTCAGAAATCTTTACTGATACTTTTAAAGATTCTTCTTGACTGCCTACGTCTAAACGTTTGCGACCTGTGTATACTGTAACAGTTTGCCCATTTTTAATGCATTCTTCCGTTACGCTGATAATACGATTTAATTCCATTTCTAGTTTTTCTGGTTCCAACACAAGTAAATGATTGAATTCAATGAACTTTACATACTCGCATTTTTGCAATTCTGCCAATTGTTCTGTCGTTTTCTTCACATGAGAACCAACGATGACAAGACCGCCATTTTTATTATCTTTTGCTACAAGCTCTGGTTTTTGTAACAGATCTTTGTCACTCACACCACCAATTACCTTCGTAAATGCCGCCGCAGTTCTAAACATAAATGTTTTGCCATGCGTCATTGCTTGAATAAGTGCAATTGCAAATACTTTTACATCTACATAATCGACAGCATTCACGATCACTTTATTAAAATCTTTCACTGCCAATAGTTGTTTCGTAATACCATCTATATCAAAACTTCTAATACTATCTAACGAAATACAAGTCGTATCAACTGCTTTATATTCACCTTTTGTTTTTTCTTCCACATATTTTGTTAAATCCGATGATTTATACATAAAAGTTTTATCGTTTGCAAATTCTGTTTCACCCGCTGGTGTCAAATATTCGCCTTCTTGTACATAATGCACGTTGCCGATGGTGAAGCGTCCACCTTCTTTAAAGAATGGCATCAATACTTCGCCGTCAATTTTTTCGCCGGCATTTTCTTCTACTACCGATTTTAACGTTTGTGTTTCAAGTGGGAAATGCCCACGAAGTGTTGAATCACTGCGGCTGATGATCATAAATTCTTTGCCTGTTTTCTTCGCCTCTGCAGCAATGCGGTTTGCCATTTCCGTATGTGCTTTTTTTGTTTCATCCGCTGAAAAAGCTCTGGAATTTGTTAAAATAAAAAACATCGAGTTGTTTTCAGCAAATCCCGCTGCAATACTTTCTTCTGACCAATCCGTATACACAGATATATCATGCACAGTTTGCACGCCAGTTGGATCATCATCTAAAACCACAATCTTTTTATTGAAACTTTTTAATGCTTCTGCTAGTTTTTTATCTACCATTTTTTCATCAATGGATCTGATTTCTTCAAATACCTGTGTCTTTAATACTTTTGCCATATTCTTTTACTCCTCTGCTTATATTCATATCTTTTTCTCATTTTATAAGAAAGAAGTAAAAAATAAGGCTTAACTATTTTCTACTTCTTTCCATTATCATAAATATCTTTGCTTTTGGGGTAATTCATCTTTTTGCTAGTAATAAATATCTCTAAAACTTTTTACTTACTAAGATCTGAATAAATTATTTAGAAGAACCTGCCTTTACTTCTACACCGGCTACTTTTTCATAGAATTGAACAATTCCGCTATGGTCGTCCATAATGTGACCATCTGCTTTTAAGCTATGCATAATTTGCTTTAATTGACTTGTAAGAATTAAAGGAACATCAAGGCTTTGCGCTGTATCCATGACGTTGGTAATATCTTTTAAATTAATGGCAAGTGTTCCGCCTGGTTTAAAGTTACGGCTTACCATCATAGGTGCTTTTGCATCTAATACAACACTGCCGGCAAGACCGCCGCGGATTGCTTGGTAGACTTTTTCTGGATCAGCTCCAGCTTTTTGTGCAAGTACGAGTGCTTCAGCCACTGCCGCGATATTTAAGTTCACAATGATCTGGTTTGCTAATTTTGCAACTGAACCACTGCCATTACCACCTACAACAGTAATAGATTTACCCATTGCCAAGAAAACGTCTTTCATTTTTTCAACAACAGCTTCGTCTCCGCCAATCATATAAGCAAGCGTTGCATTGACTGCGCCAGGTTCTCCACCACTTACAGGTGAATCAAGGAATGGACAATCATATTTTGCTGCCATTGCTGCAAATTCTTTAGATGCAACTGGCGATACAGAGCTCATATCTACAATGGTTGTACCAGGTTTTACACCTGCTAAAATCCCATCTTCAGCTTCCAATAAAGATTTAACAATCGCTGCATTAGGTACAATCGTAATGACAATCTCACTGTCAGCTGCAAGCTCTTTTGGTGAAGCGGCTGATTTTGCGCCAGCTTCAACTAATACTTCAACTGCTTTTGCACTGATATCATAAACTGTAATATCAATACCCGCTTTTAATAAATTGAGTGCCATAGGTCTACCCATAATTCCTAATCCAATAAAACCAACTCTTGACATGTGAAAACCTCCTCTTAATAATTAGGCTATTTATAACAAACATGCAGCAAAAAATAGCGTATTTTGAAAATATTCAGACAACTATTCTGCCCTATGTTTTATTATCTATACATAAATTTCGTTTCACTAGAATGTAACATACTACTATGGTTTTAACCTGTATGTAGCATACTACTCACAATAAATAAAAACTGCGTAGATAGACAAACCAATTTTTATTTTCTTAATCTAAATTACAATGCTTCATCACTTCTATGGTATTTTGCATATGCCGTTCAAACGATGCATATGCACGATCTTCATCGCCACTTTTAATCGTTTCAAACAACGCTTCATGTTCTTTGATCGCAATACGCATGCGTTCACCTTGCTTAAGTGAATTCACAATTGCTTTCTCAATCCGCGAGCGAAGCATATGAATCATATTGATAAAATATTCATTTTTAGTAAAATCAACAATCAAGCCATGAAAATCAACATCAGCCTGCATAAAGTCATAATAACGATGCTCATTATCAACAGCTTCCGCTTCCAGCTTTAAACAGGTGTTTAAAAGCAGCACAACTTCTTTCGCCGCCGGTGTATCAATATTTCTTGTCAAACATCTGACACTATAACCTTCAATCGCGACCCTTGCTTCAATCAGCTTTTTGACATCCTCAAACAACAATGGTTTAATCATAAACCCTCGATTGTTATAAATCTCCAGCATATTCTCATGCCGTAATTGAAGCACAGCCTCTCTCACCGGGGTTCTTGAAATGTTAAGCTGCGTGGCAAACATTTGCTCAGAATAGATTTCACCAGTTTTCAGCTCACCGTTAATGATCGCCTTTTTTAAATACTGATAAACTTGATCTTTCAAAGACACTCTCTGTAAAATGTTTCCCGCCATATTTTGCTATAACCTCTGTATATTTACTTAAATTTTATAAAATTTTCGTTCTCGTATGTAGCATACTACGCCTTAATATGCCTTGTCAATATTGCGGAACAAGTTATTTTTTTCTCTAACTTACCCCGACTTAATTTATGGAAAACCATGAAGATTTTTAACGATTATCGACTTTATCCATACCAACTAAATCATGTTGTTTAAAGCGTTCCCAAGCAAGCTCTTCATATTTTGTTCCTGCTTTACCATAATTGCAATAAGGATCAATCGAAATACCGCCGCGTGGTAAAAATTTCCCCCATACCTCGATATATTTAGGATCCATTAGGCGAATCAAATCTTTCATGATAATATTCACGACATCTTCATGAAAATCTCCATGATTTCTAAAACTCACCAAATAAAGTTTCAATGATTTACTTTCTACCATTTTGATAGTCGGGATATAGCTGATGTAGATTGTCGCAAAATCAGGTTGCCCAGTCATTGGACAAAGGCTGGTAAATTCCGGACAGTTAAATTTAACCCAATAGTCGTTGTCAGGGTGTTTATTATCAAATGCCTCTAAGACTTCCGGCTGATATTCATATTGATAATCAACGCCTTTCTTTCCCAATAAAGTAATATCTTGCATTTCTCTTGCATGTCTTTTTTCTATCATATTGCACTCCTGTCTCGTTTTCCGTTTTGTATGATTATTGTATCATGTACAACAATATTCAACAATATTCAGTGAAACTGCTATTAAAATTCTGTTAATATTTCATTCATCCTTTACTTTTCTCTATATTTTTTCAGTTTATCGTCGTAAAATGAAGGTACAGAGCAATATTTTCTATGAAAGGCTGGGACATATGATGAATTGTGCAAATTGTAAAACACATAACTGCTACAAAGCGGGGCAAAACTGTACGAGAACTACAGTAGAGGAATGTAAAGATCTCTACACCGAAGAAGACAAAAAGATCATGAGGGTCGCCGCAGATGTTGAGGGCAACCATTATATGCAAATCACACGTTTAGAGGAAACTATGATTTTCGCTAAAGAATACGGAGCAAAAACAATTGGGCTTGCCTTTTGTATCGGGCTTGCAAATGAAGCAAAATTGATTCAAATGTATTTAGAAAAAGAATTTAAAATTCACTCTGTATGCTGCAAAGTTTGTGGCGTAGCGAAAACGAATTTTGATTTAACACAGATTAAAGCCGGTACAAGGGAAACGATGTGTAACCCCAAAATGCAGGCAAATATATTAGCACAACAAAAAACTGAACTGAATTTTACGATCGGTCTTTGTGTAGGCCATGATATGCTGTTTAATGCGGCATCTACAGTACCGACTTCTTGTATTATCACGAAAGATCGTTTATTAGGTCACAATCCCGTTGCCGCGATCAGTACACGTTATTGGCGTAGAAAATTAGGAATTCAGGGGGAAATCACATTACAAGACGATTAACCTTGTCTAAAGATCTTAGGGCGTGTCTGAAAATAGCATACTACTTTCTTAATTTTATTGTTTAAATGTATATTTCAGTTCGTACCTATGCTAAAATAAACTTAAGTTTACATATTAAGGGGTGATATCATGAAACTACGTACAAAAATGTTAACTTTTCTATTGATTCCCGTTATTATCTTAATTTGTTCCTTAAGTCTTTATTCCTACTTTACGGCAAAATCAGCCCTAGAAGTACAAATCGAAACTGCCAATTCAGCACTTTTAAATGTGTATAGTGCTAAAATTAACCAAACGTTGGTACGCCAAGAGGGTGTAGCGAATGAATTGGCTTCTAGCTTATCCATGCAGATGTCAGACGCAGAAATTCGTACACGTATTCAGGCAGCGAAAAAATCAAATCCAGAAATTAAAAATATCATGGTTGCATTTCAAGACAAGCGATATATGGATACAGACAATTGGATTCCCACAGCTGATTACGATGCCCGTACCAGAGCGTGGTACACAAAAGGGTTTGCAGCAAGTAATTTAATCTATTCAGATATCTATATTGATGCAAATTCCGGCGGACTCATGGTGAATATGGGGCATTCAATTATTACAAATGGAGAAAAAAGTGGTGTCATCGCAATTGAAATGGATCTAACAAAACTGTTTAATGTCGTGGATCAAATGACGACAGCCAAAACGGGCTATACATTTATTGCAGATGCAAATGGTGCTTTAATTAAGCATCCTGAATTCAAGCCGGATGAGCATCTTGCAAAAGTAAAAAATGGGATTCTTGCACCGTTCTTTGAAAAACAAAAAACGGAAAAAGAAACTTCTATGTTGCTTGATGAGAATGGAGAAAAGAAAATTTATGCCGCCACACCAATCGGGACTACCGGCTGGTCAATGTGTTCGGTGACACCTTATCAAGAACTCTATGAAGGAATTAATAATATGGGCTTGGTCTCTGGACTCATTGGATTTTTTGTAATTTTGCTGTTGAGCGGTATCATTGTTTGGTTGACTTTAAATATCACCACAGCTTTGAACAAAATGCAAAGGCTTTCTGAAGAGCTAGCTTCTGGGGATTTTTCGGACAGACCTGAAACGATTCACAGTAATGATGAAATCGGACAATTATCACGTGCTTTATATACGATGCGTTCGAAACTGCGCAGCTTAATTCAGCAAGTCAGCATTTCTGCTGAACAGCTAGCGGCTGCAAGCGAAGAATTGACTGCAAGTGCTGACCAATCGGCTGAAGCTGCACAACAAATCGCTGTTTCGATCACCGAAGTTGCCAATGGTTCAAATCAGCAATTGTCTTCTATTGATAAAACAACGGAAGCAGTAAACAAAATGTCGAATAACTTGACCAATCTTATTGAAACAACCAATAAAGGTACTGAAACAGCCAACCAGTCGGCTCAAAAATCCAGCGATGGAAATAAAATTATTTTAAAAGCAATTGAACAAATGCATAGCATCAAAAAAACTGTAGGATCGTCGGCTGGCGTGGTTGAAGAACTAGGCGCATGCTCGGAAGAAATCGGTCAAATCGTAGATACAATTTCAGCAATCGCCGGACAAACAAATTTGCTGGCACTTAATGCGGCAATTGAAGCAGCCCGTGCGGGTGAACAAGGAAAAGGGTTCGCCGTAGTTGCAGAAGAAGTAAGAAAACTCGCCGAACAATCACAAGAAGCTGCCAAACATATTGCGGAACTGATTTCCAAGATCCGTCTGGAAACAGCGAATGCGGTAGAGGCAATGCATCAAGGAACAAATGAAGTCCAATTAGGTACCGAAGTTGTAAATGATGCTGGCAAAGTATTTGAAGATATTAATCGAATGATCGCCGAGGTAAACCAACAATTTCATGCCGCATATCAGGCAATCGAGTATCTCAATACCAGCAACCAGGATATTGTAACTGCTATAGAATCTATCGATCAAGTAAGCAAAGCAACAACAGTCGAAGCAGAAACCGTATCTGCTGCTACAGAAGAACAAGCTGCCTCAATGCATGAATTAACAACTTCAAGTCAGTCCTTAGCAAACCTTGCACAAGAACTGCAGATTGCTGCAAGTAAGTTTAAGGTGTAGTTCGTTGTATCGACTAAGATTTATTTGTAGAATTCTTAGTCGATCTATAAACATATGGCTGTCCTTTTGGCATTGCCCAAAAGAACGAAAAGGCTAGGCCTCACCCCTCCAAAACACTTGAAAAAACACCGACTTACTAAAATCTGTGAACTCACTTCGTTCAAACAAACAGATTTCTTAACGTAAGTCGGTGTTTTTTCATCCTTCGTAACGTGTTTTTCCGGAAAAGGCCAGGAACCGAAAAAGACTGCCACATTAAAATGCGGCAGTCTCAAGACAAAGCAACTGGTATTCACAAAGTGAATCCCAGTTGCTGAAATTCGTTCCACTTATAAACTAGTACGAAGATAGGTTGCCGGTTGGTGAGAAGTGCTCAGATGCTAGGCGCGACAAGGGGTTGTGAAGGAGTCGTACTGTCGTACTAGGGCGAGCAGCACCTTGTTGCAACGACGCAGATGAGTTCTTATCGCCGCCCCGCAGCCTATCTGTCCATAGAGTCTATAAATAATTATTTAGCCTTTGGCTTATTGCCTGACTTCAGCACCTTATTTGCTTGACGATTGGCAAAAAAATTATCAGTTTTCTTAGCCTTAATCAAATTTTTATAACTGCTTTTGGGAGAAATTTTTCCCATGGACTCACCCCCTGGATCTATTGTCCACATTATATACTGATTTATCATGAAATGCAATTGCTGCTAATCTTCGTCAATAAAAGTATTACACACCAGTATAAAATAACACGACAATAAATTAAGCAGCTATTTTACATTCAGATTGAAATATCTGCAGGCATTATAATATGAAATATCTTGCACAATCTGCCCAAGTTGTTTTATATCATTTGGATATTCTCCGTTCTCAACCCAAGTACCGAGTAAATTACATAGAATTCTTCTGAAATATTCGTGCCGTGTGTAGGAAAGAAAACTTCTTGAATCCGTTAACATGCCAATAAAATTTCCTAACACGGATAAATTGGCTAAACTGGTAAGTTGTTCTTCGATGCCCTTTTTCGTATCATTGAACCACCAAGCACTGCCATGCTGTATCTTGCCAGGAATTTCACCGCTCTGAAAATTCCCTAAAATAGATCCTAGCATTGCATTATCATTCGGATTTAATGAATATAGTACAGTCTTTGGCAACTCTTCCGTTTGATTGAGTGCATCCAAGAGTCTTACAATACCTTCTCCACAATTATAGGAGGCAATACAATCAAACCCTGTATCCGGGCCTTGTACAAGATATTCTTTGGTATTGCCGTCACGTAATGCACTATAGTGAATCTGCATTACCCACTGATATTTTTTATATTGTTTGCCAAAAAATAAGAGCAACGCTGTTTTATAACGTTCTATCGCTGCCACCGTAAGTTCTTTACCATTCAAAGCATCTTGAAAAATTTGATTTAGTTCTTCTTTTGTACTTTCCCGATAAAATACATATTCGAGTGCATGATCAGAGGCACGGCAACCTAATTCATCGAAATACGCGATACGTTTTTCTAACGCTTGATATAACGTATCTATGCTGGAAATGTGAATCCCGCTTACCATAGCAAGTTTTTTTATGTAATTTTTGAACTCTGGTTTCTCAATACGGATTGCTTTATCCGGCCGAAATGATGGAATGACTTTTGCACTGCAGGCATGCTCTGCACGAATCTGTTTATGCCATTTTAAATCATCGATCGGATCATCGGTGGTTCCGATAACAGCAACATTCGATTGCTGAATAATTCCGCATACCGATAACGCGGGAAGACGTAGTTTTTGATTGCAAATCTGCCAAATTTCCTCTGCTGTAGTTTCAGAAAGGGTTAAATCACAGTCAAAATAACGTTTTAGCTCCAAATGCGTCCAATGATATAAGGGGTTTCCAATTGCCTTTGGCATCGTTTGGGCGAACTTTTGAAACTTCTCCCAATCTGAAGATTCCTTTCCGGTGATATACGCTTCAGCAATTCCATTCGAACGAATCATTCTCCACTTATAATGGTCGCCAGAAAGCCAAGCTTCGGTAATACTGGAAAACGTATGATTCTTAGCAATCTGCTCTGGGTTGATATGACAATGATAATCAAGAATCGGCATTTGTTTTGCATAGTCATGAAACAGCGTTTTCGCTGTTTCATTACCCAATAAGAAATTTTCATCCATAAAGCTTTTCATTCATTTCACTCCTCATCATATTTAGAAATAGTCTATGTTTATAACGTAACACCATCTTTAAAAATCGCTAAATCACGTTTATCAAGTAATTCAGATTTTGCTCGCTGTTTACCCGAAGAAATTTCTAGTATATAAGAAAAAAATTCATCAGAAAGCTCCTGCATCTTCACTCCGCTGAGCAGTCTGCCCGCATCAAAATCAATCCAGTTTGCTTTTTTTACCGCAAGTGCGGAGTTGCTTGCTACTTTTAATGTGGGCACCGGACAGCCAAACGGTGTCCCTCGACCGGTCGTAAACAAAACAAGCTGCGCTCCTGCTGCTGCCAAGGCGGTAGAAGCGACGAGATCATTGCCCGGCGCTTCCAATAAGTTTAAGCCTCGATTGATGACGGAGTCACCATAGGAAAGCACATCTACAACCGGAGCACTGCCGCCTTTTTGTACACAGCCAAGCGATTTATCTTCTAATGTCGTAATGCCGCCAGCTTTATTGCCCGGTGACGGATTTTCATTGATTTTTTGACCATACCGCATAAAATATTTTTTGAAATTGTTAATCAAAGCAACCGCTTTTTGAAAGGTAGGCTCATCAACACAGCGATTCATCAGCAATGTTTCCGCTCCAAACATTTCAGGTACTTCTGTTAGGATAGAAGTACCGCCTTCGGCAATTAACTGATTGGAAAATTGTCCAACAAGCGGATTGGCAGTGATTCCGGAAAATCCATCCGAACCTCCGCATTTTAATCCTACTACAAGCTGCTCAGCACTGCAGGGCTGCCGATCGAATTGCGAAGCATAATGACAAAGTTCTTTTATCAGCACCAGAGCTGCGCTGACTTCGTCTTCATGCTCTTGGCAATTTAAAAATTTCACTCTTTTTTCATCATACGAACCTAATATTTTTTTC
Organism: Massilibacillus massiliensis; assembly: GCF_900086705.1. NCBI lineage: Bacteria > Bacillati > Bacillota > Negativicutes > Selenomonadales > Sporomusaceae > Anaerosinus > Anaerosinus massiliensis. Next base: position 1,207,873 of record NZ_LT575483.1, read on the forward strand.
AATTCATTTATTTGATTATTCTCGCACCCTAATCCCAATACCAAAACTGCTCCAGCGTTTGGATGTCTTATCAAGCCGGCTAAAAGTTTCTGCGTGAAAAGTTGATCATCGCCAAGCTGTGAACAGCCATAAGGATGACTGTAAGAGAAAATTCCATCTATTTGCGGTGTTAAAAATATCCCTGCCTGCTGTTCAATCGCTTTGGCAATTGCATTTACACAGCCGACGGTAGGAATGATCCAGACTTCATTGCGAATTCCAACTTTTCCATCCGCCCGTTGATATCCTAAAAACATATTTGCCTGCTTCTTTTCAATAGGTTCAAACTCTGGCCTGTATTGATAGTCGAGCAGATCGCCCAGCCGTGATTTTACATTATGTACATGCACCCATTCACCTGCGGTAATATTGGCGGAGGCAAGTCCGATAGGAAAACCATATTTTATAATACGTTCCCCTTGGGCAATCGCTGTTAATGCGACCTTTTGTCCTGTATCGATTGCATTTTGCAAAGTGATTTGATTTCCTTGGACACTGATCACTTCACCCTTTTCATGTGCATCTACAGCGACCGCTACATTGTCTTGTTCATGAATTTTGATAAAATTTTTCATGGTTACACCAATCCCTAATCTACAAGTTTTTGCATGGTCTTATACATACCATCTTTCTCAATCATTTCTAAATAAAACATAATTTGCTCTGTTAACCCCGCGTATTGACTTAAATCTTCTCCCCAAAACTGTACATTTGAAACTACATTGGTACTTAAGTCAGCAATTGATTTCTGACTATGCGCAGCAAAAAATTGCAATACTTTGTCATCATCATGAATTGCATATGGTTTGCCATCACGATACCCAACCAAACTTCCAGACTGATATTCTCTTGCTGTATAGAAACGAATCAGGGCTGCTAAAGAAAAAGCAACTCGTCTCGGTATAGATTTCGTCTGCCGATACTGATCACGTAGAATTGGCAAAACTCTTGTTTTCCACTTTGCGACAGAGTTTAAAGAAATCGAAAGCAAGGCATGTTTTACAAAAGGATTTTCAAATCGCTCAAATACCGATTTTGCAAATTGCACAGCTTCTTCTGGTGGCAGTTTCACGGTCGGTACAATTTCCTCAAATACAATTTGCTCCATATACGTTCGAATCACGGAGTCTTGCATGCAATCCAAGACAGTGTTTTTTCCTGCTAGATAGGCTGCTAGAGCGGTAGACGTATGCGCACCATTTAAAATTCGAACTTTCCGGTCACGATAGGGTTCTAAATCTTCTGTGAACACTACCGATAGTGTAGTATTTGAGAGTGGAAGCCGGCTTGCAAGATCCGCTTCCGACTCAATGACCCATAAACCAAAAGGCTCTCCTGTCGTCAGCAGTACATCTTGATAGCCTAATTTTTCTTCAAATTGATGGATTTCTTCGCTTGGATATCCTGGGACAATACGATCTACCAAGCTATTGCAAAAAACGTTATGCTCTGCAATCCAAGTTTTAAATTTTTCTTCGAGATTCCACAATGAACTATACGCTAAAATACAGTCACGTAATTTTTCACCATTGGTTTCGATAAGCTCTAGTGGCAGTAAAACCAATCCTTTTGCAGGATCACCCTGAAAAAATTTAAATCGTTCATATAAAAATTTCGTTAACTTTCCAGGATAGGTATTGGGCGGAGTCATCGCGAACTGATCTTGTATGTCGTAAACGATTCCCGCTTCTGTTGTATTGGAAATCACGAATTCTAACTCTTCCAGTTTTGCCAGTGCCATAAATTCATCATATTGCCGATATGCTTCCAGCGTTTTTTGTAGACAAGTAATCACTCTATTTTCTTCATATACTTTTCCATCTTTTATCCCGCGCAGAGAAACGGTATAGAGATTTTCTTGCTGATGAAATTTTTCCATACTTCCTATGCGCGGTTTTATCACCGCGATATCCCCATGAAAAGAGCCGTTTTCATTTGCAACATCAACTGCATAATCAACAAAGCCTCTCAAAAAATTTCCTTCCCCAAATTGAAGAATTTTGATCGGTCTGTGTGAACGATGATGAAGATCACGAATTTTTTTCATTTGAATTCTTCTCTCCCTTATTAAAAAGATGATCTAAATTTACAATGTAAGTGCTTACATTTTTTATTTTAGCATTGTGATTTTATATGTCAATATAAGTTTTATGAATTTATTAAATATTTTTAATTTACGAATAATTTTAAATATCAGCTGTAAAGGTTAACAAAATTCTTTGATTTTAACAAAGTTTTGGTTATACTTAGGATATACGAAATCTGAGGTGAACCAAATGACAATTTACGATATTGCACGCAGTTGCAATGTATCAATTGCCACTGTTTCCAGAGTATTAAACGGAAGTCATAAGGTAAGTAAGCAAACAAGAGATAAAGTTCTTGCCATGATGGCAAAACAAAATTATACGCCAAATGTATTTGCACGCGGACTTGGTCTGGATTCGATGAAAATGATCGGTATTCTCTGCACGGATGTTGCCGATCCTTTTTTCGCGAAGGCTGTTTCCTTAGTTGAATTTGATTTAAAAAAACGTGGTTTTGATGTACTATTAGCCTGTACAGGGAATGCATTAGAGGACAAAAAGAAATATCTGCATGTATTACTTGAGAAACGTGTCGATGCCATTTTGTTAATTGGTTCTCCTTTTCGAGAAAATGAGGATAATACACATATCGAAAATGCTGCACAGCAGGTTCCGATTCTCATCATCAACGGATTGGTTGATCACCCTAATATTTACTGCGTATTATGTGATGAAAAAGAAGCCATGCTGAAAAATGTAGAGCTCCTTCATCGGCAAGGATTTCATGAAATTCTCTATCTCTATGATGCTTTGACCTTTGGCGGACAACAAAAACTCAGCGGCTATAAGCAAGGATTAAAAAATTGCGGTCTATCAGAAGATAAGAAATTATTTCACAAAATCCCTAAAACGATGGAAGCTGCAATACAAATCACACAGAACTTACTGCAGCAGAATATAAAATTTTCTGCCGCAATCGCCGCGGAAGATCTGCTGGCAATTGGCATACAAAAAGCAACGCGCAGTGCGGGCCTGTCTATCCCTATTATCGGCTTTAATAATTCCATTTTAGCAAAATGTACAACACCGGAACTCACCAGTGTCGATAACCGCCTAGATGTACTATGTCCGACAGCGGTCGAGCAATTGCTCGAAATCTTAAGCGGCAATGAAGTTCCGCAAAAAACAATTATTCCGGCACAAATTATTGAGCGAGAAAGTTTTAAATTCTCAATATAAAACTTTTATCGACAGTCTGAAAACATATAAACTATAATAAATGAATACCATAACAAAAATTTATTTGAGGTGATATTTTTGGAATTTACATTTACACGTGGATTAAGCAATGAAAAAACGGATATTGTCAGTGATGCAAATACAGCGATTCATTATGGCAGCGGTACGCTTCCCGTTTATGCTTCGCCAGCCATGTTTGCACTCATGGAAGGCACTGCCGCAGAAAGCATTGAAGACAAATTACCCGCAGGCATGAGCAGTGTCGGTATTGATTTATCGGTCAAACATAGTTCTGCTACACCAATTGGCATGAAGGTACGCGCGGTCAGCGAATTACTCGAAATCGATGGTAAAAAACTCACATTTCGTGTTACTGCCTTCGATGAAAAAGGACAAATTGGTGAAGGTACCCATGAACGTTTCATCATTGCAAGTGATAAATTTTTACAAAAGACACAGGCAAAGTTAACTGCTGGTTCTTCTAAATAATTCAATCCCTATGCATGATCTATAGAGTTTAACAGTCCCTGCCCCTCCAAGTTTATTTTTATACACCAAACTACGTAAAGTAGAATATTTTAAAGTATAACCAAATAAATCTTAGGAGGATTTAACATGTCAGATTGCGGTTGTAATCAAAAGCCTAAAAAACATTGCTGCCCAAAATGCAATTGTGAATGTGAACGCATTTGTCCAAGATGCGGATGTAAATGTGACTGGAATTCTTATAAATGTTTCCAATGCGGCCATCGTTTTCATGATCAACATGAATGCTTCCATTGTCATTGGAAATTCTAAATATAAATAAAAAATAATAGCTAGGTACAAACTTGTACCTAGCTATTATTTTTTAGGAATGATTCACCAAACTATTTATCAAAAATAAAATTTTAATTTTTTCAAAATCGTAAGAAACATTTATTTAGTCCCTTCATATAATGGAATAAAAGAGTTCTAAATGTTTGTCAATGAATTCTTAAAAGCAGCATAAGGGAGGATTTCTTTATGGATTCCAAAGATAGCCGTCATTCGGAAAAGCTAACACTTATTAAAGTCGGAACTCCTACGACATCAGCGATTACAATTCCAATTCCAGGCACGGTTGCGCCTACGCCGATCACACTTACTTCAATCGAAGTTAATACGAGTTGTTTCTGTCATCCGACGATCAGAATTGATTTTTGCTGTAATATTGTAATTCCAGTCGGATTAACTACTACCACACTCACATTCCAAGTGTTTAAACGTTATAACCATCATGATCAAACGATTGCCATCGGTGCACCATGGGTTTATACAAGAAGCCTTGGAGTTACAGAAGCATCGGCAGATATTATTTCCTTCTTCATCGAAGATAATCTCGACAGCTTCATGCAGTGCGGTGCTACTTACATCGTAGCCGTAACTCCAACTGTAAGCGCAACAAATGGAACAGTCGCAATCAACAATGCTACGGTTTCAGCCTTAGTCAGCGGTGACCTGCGTGAAGGACCAAATGGAAAATTTTAATTAATACCCCTCTTAAAAGGATGTTTCAAAACCAGCTCACTCTTCTTTGAACATCCTTTTTTATTTTGAAAAATAGGATCTATTTATCAAAATCGAGTATAGGTTACATATTAATCTATTCAGCAAAACTTTACACTACATCACATCGTTCTCTCTATACGAAGGTTCAACAAGTTAACATAATGAAATACCTCGTATTTCTTCGCTATATTTATGTAGCCTAGGAATTCGAGGTATTTTTTTATTAGATGAAACGATTAGGTTCTAAATTGTTCTGTAATCATTTCAATAAATAAACAAGCAGCTTTAGAAACATACGCATTCTTAGGAACTAAGATTCCCATCGTCCAATACGCAGCATATTTCTCATCAATATAATAATAATCCGGAGAATATTCTCCCTGAAAAATTTTCAAATACTGCATCGGTACAAAAGTTACACCGACGCCTACACTAGCTAATCGTCTGGCAGTTTCATAACTTTTACTCGTCAGAACAATGTTCGGATTGATATTGGCCTTGTGTAAAATCAACTCAGAAATTTCTCTAATTTTTTGCCCTTTATTTAATAAAATAAATTGTTCTTTCGCAAACAAAGCAAGATCTATTTTCGGATATTCAAAATTTTCTACAGGCACAGCAAATTTCTTTAACGGATGCTTTCTACATGTCGCTAAAAGCAGCGGGTCCTTAAATAAAGGATAAAAAATGAACTTTAGATTATTCGCATTTTGTAAAAAAGGTAACACGTGCATGATAGCAAAATCTATCTCGCCCGCAGCCAATGCCATATCTAATTCTGTCGAATTTTTTTCAACAATATGTATTTCTATATTCGGACACTTTTCTTTGAATGCAGGCAGAATAACCGGCAAAATATAAGTCGCTAAATACACAGTAATCCCAATGGTGATTCGACCTTTTTTTAGATTGTTGATATCGCTGATTTCAATCTCAAAATCACTATAAATTTTTAAAATATTAGAAGCGATTTGATAGTATCTTTCGCCTGCAAAAGTTAGGGACAATCCGGTACTCATTCGCGTGAATAATTTTGTGGCTAGATTCGCTTCTATTTTTTGAATGCAATTACTCAGCGAAGGTTGCGTCAAAAACAATTTTTTAGCCGCTTTTGAAATGCTGCGTTCATCTGCAATCGTTTTTACGTATAGCAATTCTTTTTCAGTCATATTTCTATGCCTCTCTATTTAGTGTTTATTTCATTAAATTTTAATATTTACCAGATATAGAAAAAATCTATAGGGGGCATAAAACTTTAAGAATTTGATTATATATTACCTAAATTATATAATAAAATCAAATATTGACAATATCATTTATCAAAATATAGATAAAATTTATATACAAAATAATCACAAATTTACATTACTTTGCATCAAAAAGGAAGGTTTTTAATGATCAAATTATACGATACTGGGGTTTACCTTTTAAACGGAACAGAAATTATCATGGATGATGAAAATGCGAGTGCAACAATTGAATATAAAATCGGAAATGCTCCAAATAAGGCAGATGCCAAAAAAGGAACCATTGCTTCTACGATTTTGCAAAATCACACAATCAATCAAACGCCCAACAGTTTAAAACTAAAATTTGACAGTTTAACTGCCCATGATATTACATATGTCGGTATCATTCAGACAGCCAGAGCCAGTGGCTTAGAAAAATTTCCTGTGCCTTTCGTTATGACGAACTGCCATAATAGTCTTTGCGCAGTCGGCGGTACAATCAATGAAGATGATCATATGTTCGCTCTGTCCGCAGCACAAAAATACGGGGGGATCTATGTCCCTCCAAATATGGCTGTAATACATTCTTTTAATCGAGAAATGATGGCGAAATGCGGCAACATGATTTTAGGGTCAGACAGCCATACCAGATATGGAGCACTGGGTACCTTAGGCGTTGGTGAAGGTGGCGGTGAACTCGCTAAACAATTACTAGGCAAATCCTATGATCTTACCCCGCCTGATGTAATCGGTATCTATTTAACCGGCAAACCACAAAAAGGTGTAGGCCCTCATGACATTGCACTGACAATCATCGGTAATGTATATAAGAATGGCTACGTAAAAAATAAAGTAATGGAATTCATCGGGGATGGCATCGCCAATTTAGATATCGATTATAGAAACGGTATTGATGTCATGACCACAGAAACAACTTGCTGGAGCTCTATTTGGTGCACCGATGAAAAAGTAGAACAGTATTATACAATTCATGGCAGATCACAAGATTATAAAAAATTAGAACCAAAAAATATTGCCTATTATGATGGCCTTGTCTACGTTGATCTTTCCACCATTAAGCCAACGATCGCACTGCCGTTCCATCCAAGTAATATTTACACGATTGAGGAACTAAAAGCAAATCCTATTGATATTTTACAAAAAATACAAAGTGATGGTATGAGGCAATTTGCTCAAAGTAGCATAAAGTTTGACCTTACTAGCAAAATAAAGAATGGTGAAATTTACGTCGATCAAGGAATTGTAGCTGGTTGCTCCGGGGGAACTTTTGATAATGTCGTTGCTGTAGCGAACATGCTAGATGGGAATTCTACCGGTAATGGCACATTTTCTATGAGTGTCTATCCAGATAGTCAGCCTAATCATCTTGAATTAGTGAAAAATGGCTCAATCGAAAAATTGATGAGTGCTGGCGTTGTTGTCCGCTCAGCCTTTTGCGGTCCTTGTTTTGGTGCAGGTGACACTCCAGCAAACCAAGAATTTTCCATTCGCCATACGACCAGAAATTTTCCAAATCGGGAAGGTTCAAAACCAACAGAAGGACAACTTTCGTATGTAGCGCTTATGGATGCCCGTTCTATTGCTGCCACAGCAATTAACGGCGGCAAATTAACTGCTGCGACAGAGCTAGACTTTATTGACAGAAAACGTACCTATTATTTCAATCGAGAAATTTATGATAAACGGGTTTTTAACGGTATCAACAAAATTAAGCCTGATACAGGCTTAAAATTTGGTCCAAATATTAAAGATTGGCCCGTTATTCCGGAGTTGACAGAGCATCTGCTACTCAAAGTTGTAAGTTATATTACAGATCCTGTTACCACGACCGATGAACTAATTCCTTCTGGCGAAACTTCCTCTTTCCGCTCTAATCCTCTTCGCCTCGCTGAATTTACCCTCAGTCGTAAAGATCCTGATTATGTTACAAAAGCGAAAGAAGTTCAAACTTATGAACTTCAAAGAGAAAGTGGCATCGCACCAAATTTAGCTGCTGAAGAATTAGATCTGGTTTATAAAAAAATCAAAACCATCACTGGATTTTCACATATTGATTTTCAAACAATTGGCATTGGTAGCACAATCTTTGCTAACAAACCTGGTGATGGCTCCGCTAGAGAACAGGCAGCCTCTTGCCAGCGTGTTCTTGGTGCCTGGGCAAATTTGGCAAAAGAATATGCAACCAAACGGTATCGTTCCAATCTAATTAATTGGGGGATGATTCCATTTGTTGTTGACAAGCCATGCTTTCATGAGGGCGATTTTCTCTTTATTCCAAATTTGAAAACAAGTATTTCTCAGGCAAGTCCTCTAATCAAAGCTTATGTTTTAGGCGAAAAAACTTCTGAAATATTTCTGACGGTTGGTGATTTAAACACTGATGAACGAAAAATCCTTACTGCCGGCTGTTTGATTAACTACTATAAACAGCAACTATAATCCAAATATTCATGGATCATTTTTATATTGTTAAAAATTCCATTTTAAATAAAAATAAATCAAGAAATGAGGATGATTGGCATGGGAAAAGTTTCATTACGTGGCGTTATTGATATGCATGTCCATTCAGCACCAGATATTCGTGAACGCGCCTACAGCGATTTTGAATTAATGGAAGCTGGAATCAAAGTAGGCGCAAGAGCAATTGTGATAAAATCCCATCACGGTACAACAATGAACCGTGCTTATTTAACCAATGCGCATAATAAAAAGCTCCATCAAAACGACAATAATTTTACGATGTTTGGCAGTATTACTTTAAACAATGCAATTGGTGGCTTAAATCCTATTGCGGTAGAAACAGGACTAAAAATGGGTGCAAAGATTGTCTGGCTTCCAACAACAAGTGCCGAAAATCATTTGAAAAAATACGGAAAATCAGGCGGTATTGCTTGTCTAAACAATGGTAAAATCGTCGAACCCCTAAAAGAAATCCTTAAAATGATAAAAGAGTATGATGTAGTTTTGGGAACCGGACATTTAGCGCCAGAAGAAATATTTCCTGTCGTAGATCAAGCAAAAACTATGGGGCTGAATAAAATTGTTATTACCCACCCTGAATTCTGGGTTGTTGGAATGTCACATGAAGACCAAATAAAAATAACCAAAGATTACGATGTCTATCTAGAAAGATGCTATGCACAACCTATGGGTGGCGGTATTTACAAAAGCAATCTTGAAGATAATCTGGCAATCATAAATAAAGTAGGTTATAAAAACATCATTGTAGATACCGATGGTGGTCAAGTAGAAAACCCGCACTGGGAAATTGCTTTAGAGACCTATATGCAATATCTCGCCGATCATGGAATTACCAACGAACAGTTGGAAGTAATGACAAAACGACTTCCAGCTAAATTACTAGGCATAACGAAATAATTCATACCGAAGGCACATTCACACTACAAGCAACAGGAGGCTTATTATGATTAGTTTCATTGTCGTACTCGCGATCGCTATTTCTATTTTTCTAGGGTATCGAACAAAAATTAATACTGGTTTTTTTGCTATTTTCTTTGCCTACCTAATCGGCTGTTTCTTTCTAGATTTAAAATCAGCTGACGTTATTAAGATGTGGCCAATTAGTATTTTCTTCGTTATTTTTGCAGTCTCACTCTTCTATAACTTCGCCCTGGTAAATGGTACTTTGGAAAAATTATCTGCGCACCTTTTATACGCTTGCCGTAGTTTTCCACAGTTACTTCCTTTTGCCATTTTCTTTGCCGCTACACTGATTGCCGGATTAGGTGCAGGATTTTTCACCGTTATGGCGTTTATGGCTCCTCTGACCCTTCTTCTTTGTGAAAAAACAGGTCTTAGTAAAACAGTCGGCGCAATCTCAGTAAATTATGGTGCCCTTGCCGGAGCCAATTTTATGACCAGTCAAAGTGGAATTATTTTTAAAAGCTTAATCGACGCCGCTGGCTTTGCTGACACTGCTTTTGCTTATACCACAACAATTTTTATTACCACCTTGCTCATTCCTCTATTTGTAATTTCGGGCTTTTTATTCTTCACTAAAAATGGTAAAGCATTTAATAAAACGATAACCATAGAAAAACCAAGTGATTTTGATCCTAAACAAAAAACAACTTTATCGCTTATTCTTTTTATGATGCTTTTGGTTTTAGCTGCACCAATTTTACATATTTTACTGCCTCATAGTAAAATGATTACTTTCATCAATTCAAAAATGGATATTGGATTGATTGCAATTTCTCTTTCGGTCGTTGCACTCATGTTAAAACTTGCTGACGAAAAACAAGTAATCGCGAAAGTTCCTTGGAATACTTTGATTATGATTTGTGGCGTTGGTATGCTTATTTCTGTGGCAATCAAAGCTGGAACAATCAATATTTTAGCTGGCTGGATTGGTGCAAATATACCAACTTTTTTCGTACCGATCGCATTATGCATCGTTGGCGGAATTATGTCATTCTTCAGCAGTACCTTAGGTGTCGTATGTCCGGCTCTTTTCCCTATCATCCCATCTATTGTCGAAACAACAGGCATCAATCCTATGTTGCTTTTCACTTGTGTCGTCATTGGTGCACAAGCAACAGCAATATCACCATTTTCTTCTGGTGGCAGCCTGGTATTGGGCTCTTGTAATAGAGATGAGGATCGCGACACTTTATTTTCTCAATTGTTATTCCATGCAGTCCCAACTTGTCTTATCGTCGCTACGATTACCAGCATTCTATTATTTTTCATCATATAATTACTTCGCGGCACTGCCTTCCACCAGTGCCGTGAAACTGTAAATCCAGCATCGTTTATTAAGCACTTTCTCATCGTTACAAAAACGTTAAAACTTTTTTGACCGTTTTTTAACAATTATTTAATATTTTCCCCCTTCAATACCTCTATAATGAAAAATAAGAAATCGAATTTTATACAAACTATTGAAAAGGAGCAAGAAATTGAATTTTATTGAAAATATTAAAGTAAGCTTTAAATTAGGCATCTTATTATTTACCAGCATTTTTTTTATGGCCATTATTGGCTACACTGGCTATCACTATCTTTCAAAATCAGATGCAAACATGAATTCAATGTACACTGAAAGATTAATTCCGGTCAAAATCGTCAACGAATGTGCAACAAACGTTAGGGGATCGTTAGGATCTATCATGGAATTGATGGTCACAAAAGACGAGAAAAAAACCGAACAATTACAAAAAGATATTGATAAACGTTCCGCACTTATAAAAAAAGCACTCGCTGATATTGAAAAAGTCACGTTAGATCCACAAGGAAAAGAATTGATAGCGAATGTACAAGCAGCTTTTGAAAAACAATCACAAGCGCGCAATGAAGTAGTCCAATTAGCAAAAAATAATAAAGATGCTGAAGCGTATGCACTCTATATTAATCAGGTTGAACCATTAACGAAAACGCTGACTGGCAGCTTGCGCATTCTAATGGATTATTATACCGATCTATCAGAAAAAATGAATACGGACAACCATCAGCAATTCGAACTCGCAATGAAAATCACACTGGGTATTTTATTCATTTCTTTTCTAATTTTAGTTTGCATTGGTTGGTTTATCGCCAAAGGAATAACCTCACCTTTGCACACTATGGTATTATTTTGCGAAAAATTATCTGCCGGTGATTTTCGCAATCGACCAAATCAATTGGTTCGTAAAGATGAATTTGGTCAATTAGCTGAGGCTTTGGTAAATATGCGCACTAGCATTCGTACATTAATGACAAGTGTAAATGAATCAGCCGAACAAGTCGCTGCCTCTTCTGAAGAGCTAACTGCAAGTGCTGAACAGTCAGCGCTTGCTTCAAATCAAGTTGCTGAATCCATTACTGAAGTAGCCCATGTCACGGAAAAACAATTAACTTCCGCAAACTCTACAGCTATTGTGGTAGAACAAATATCAACTACAATCCAACGAATTTCTTCTAATGCGAATACAATCGTTCTCCAATCTTCTCAAACAGCTGAAAAAGCTACCGAGGGCAATGACTCGGTAAGTAAAGCAGTAAGTCAGATGACATCAATTGAAGAAACCGTTACCTCCTCTGCAGCAGTCGTAGAAAAACTAGGAGAACGCTCCAAAGAAATCGGTCAAATTGTCGACACGATTTCTGGCATCGCCGGACAAACCAATCTATTAGCACTCAATGCTGCAATTGAAGCAGCCCGTGCTGGCGAACAAGGACGCGGGTTCGCCGTCGTCGCAGAAGAAGTTAGAAAACTTGCAGAACAATCCCAAGATGCCGCCAAACAAATTGCTGAATTGATTAGTGAAATTCAACAAGAAACCGATAAAGCTGTTGTTGCAATGAGTGATGGTACTAGAGAGGTTAAGCTTGGTACTGAAGTCGTAAATCTATCGGGAAAAGCATTCCAAGAAATATCGGTTCAAATAAATGAAGTATCTGATCAGATAAAAAATATATCGGGTGAGATTGATCAAATTGCTGCTGGAAGTCAGCAAATCGTTGCATCCGTAAATCAAATTGATGAACTTAGTAGACAAGCTTCGGGAGAAACACAAACAGTATCAGCCGCAACCGAAGAACAATCTGCCTCCATGGAAGAAATCGCTTCCTCCAGCCAGGCACTAGCAAATTTAGCAATGAAACTTAGAGAAGCAGTTGCCAAATTCCAAATATAATACAGTAGCCACGTCTATGTTGATTTGTATAGAGAAAGAGTGTATCCAAGTATGAATGGATACACTCTTTCTCTATACAAATCAACAAGTTGCGCTGACACCTTTTGAGAAGGTGCCAGCACACGACTCATCGCCATATGAAAATTTATTTCCTTAAAGGTCGCAGTGATTACAATGAGGTTCTTTTGGTTTATTGCAATTCGTTGGACACCCATTGCTAGGGCCTACTGCAACAATGTTACAAATATTAATCCTAACGAGATCCCCATCACGATAAATCGCTGGTACAAGAAGTTCTACACGATTTCCACAGATAACCGAAACATCACAGGTCAACTCTATACAAATATAATCTTGATCTCTTGCCCGTTCCTGATCGCGATTTTTTACAACTTGCCCTTGAAATACGCAACGATCCTCTGTAAGTATCGTTATAGACCCTATGCTGTTAGCACAACACTCAAGAAAGCTCATACTTGGTCCCTCCTATATTATTCATTTACAGCTTACCTAAACTATACTATGCTGCGAAAGAGTTTAATGTTCTTATTTTACCAATTCCTTAACATTTAAATATTTTCAATATTATCATATTCCCACTTGCGCGAAAGTTGCTATTTATTTTTGAATTTTAGAAAAAAATACACTTAAACCAATACAGAAACTTGATTTAAGTGTGGTTATCTTCACTATTTTTTGTTGTCAATACAAAATAGACGCTATCTTTAAACAAAGCGATTACGTCCTTCACTTTTTGCCTGATACAGCGCCAAATCTGCCATTCTAATCATACTTTTTTCATTAAAAACTTCTTTTGCAATTGTAGTCGCTATACCGATACTTACTGTAACGTACTTGCTGACTTTAGACATCCTATGTTCCATTTTTATGAATGCCAAGTTTTGCTGAATCCTTGTTGCTACTTTGATTGCCCCTTCTTTAGAGGTCGATGGCAAAATTAGAATAAATTCTTCTCCGCCGTATCGAGCAACAACATCCCCCGGACGTAATACGGATCTCTTTAAAACGCTCGCCACTTTCTGCAGACACCGATCTCCCTCTAAATGTCCGTAGTAGTCATTAAAAGCTTTAAAGAAATCTATATCCACTAGTAATAGGGATAAAAGTTCCCCACTACGTAAAGCACAACGCCACTCTTTTGCTAACGCTTCATCTAAATAACGACGATTAAAAACACTTGTCAGGGCATCAATAAATGAAAGTTTTTCTAATAGATCGTTTTGCATTTTTATTGCTAAATGATTTTTTATACGTGCTTTGATAATAGAGGCACAAGCTGGTTTTGTTATATAATCAATTGCACCCAATTCCAAACCTCGAGCTTCATCTTGCGTATTGCCCTTTGCAGATAAAAAAATCACAGGAATTTTTTTTGTTGCAGGATCTGCCTTGAGCTTCCGACATACCTCATACCCATCCATTTCTGGCATTACAACATCTAATAAAATTAAATCAACATTTTGGCATTTAACATAATCCATACATGCTTTTCCAGAGGTTACAACCACAACTTGATACTCTTCTTTTAAAATATCTTCCATATATTTAGCACTAAAATACACATCGTCAACAATCAGGATCGTTTGCTTTTCTGAATTCATATTTTTCCTTTCTTATACTCTCTTAAAAAGATCAATACAACTTATGCTTTTATGTTTCTAACGTAAAATGTCAATAAAAAAACTGCCAGCTGCAATCATAAAATTGATGCAACCTGGCAGTCATAGACAAAATTATCTTTAGACCCACGGCTTTGCGTCCCTATCTTTCAATAGGTTTGCTATAGGAAAAACAATATATACTTTATATTCTATACTAAACAAAATGAAAATACAAGAATAATATTCCAATTGCATATTCGACAAAAAGGAACATGTTTCCACACAATATCTGCACCGAAAAGCCTTTGCAGAACTCATCTTATCCTATTAAAATTCAAATTTTACCGGGCGCAAGAACAAATCCAAGAGCTTTTCTTTTGGATCTTTATGGTCAATGACGATTTCGTACACTGCGTTGCAAATCGGCAGTTCAATATTATATTCTTGTGCCAACGTTTTTAAAGCAACCACCGTAGAAACACCCTCAGCTAATTTATCAAATCTTTCACCTCTTACAAAACCCTGCCCATATTTTCGATTGTGACTATGTAAAGAAAATAAAGTTGCTTCATAATCGCCTAAATGGCTGAGTCCATAAATTGTCGTAGCATCACCGCCCATTGCTTTCACAAGCAATGATAATTCTCTCGTCCCCCGTGCCATCAATGCACCTTTTAAACTGCTATAGTTCATTCCATCTAACATTCCAGCGGCAATTCCCATAACATTTTTCGCTGCCGCCCCAATTTCGATTCCCAGTAAATCTCTGCCATAATAGAAACGAATTAAATTGCTATTAAATGCTTCCACAACTTTTTTTGTTATTTCTATAGCGGGCGATCCAATGATCATGCAATTGGGAATTTCTCTGACAAAATCCTGCACATGGCCAGGGCCTACCCAAACTGCTACATTCTTGTCTAACCCAAAAGCTTCATGAAAAACTTGTGATAAACGTTTTCCCGTTTTTGCCTCGATGCCTTTCATGCACAACACAAAAGTTTTATCACGTATTCCAGCAAAATCACGAATTTGTTCACCGAATGAACGTAATTCCTGCGCGCTGATTGAAATAATAATAATTTCACCGAATGAAACTGCTGCTTCTAAATCGTGCGTCAAAGTAATCTTATCCGGTAATGTTAAATAATCATTTTTTTTCGTATTTTCTAGTGCCGCAAAATTTCTTGATCCTTCCCTGCCCCATAATAAAACATCGTGTCCTATCCGATTTGCATACCACGCCAAAAATGTTCCCCAACGCCCACAACCTAATACCGAAACCTTCAAATTTTACACCATCCTAAAAAAAATTTCGTACACATCTAATATCTTAATTATAGTATCATATTTTGATTTCACAAGTAAAACCTCGTCAGCTTGTAAACAAATAATATATTTATGTCGATAACTTAGAAAATAACGAAATCCGTACCACTTATAAACTAGTACGAAGATAGGTTGCCGGTTGGTGAGAAGTACTCAGATGCTAGGCACAGCAAGGGGTTGTGAAGGAGTCGTACTCGCGGTACGTCGACGAGCAGCACCTTGCTGTAACGACGCAGATGCGTGCTTATCACCGACCCGCTGCCTATCTGTCCCATAGTTCATAGTTTGTCTACATGCCAAGAAGAGCTGTGGCAAATTTTTTGCTACAGCTCCTCTTGACATGTGCTCTATTCATCTGCAGATCATCAAACAAAGAAAATGATCTACCAGTTCTCAATTTTATAATTTTGCAAAATTCTTTCCAAATTCTATGGCGCCTGCCACAGCATCTTCATCCGGACTCCAAGCAACCTTATATCCGTCATTTACAACTTCAAATCCAGCTTCTGTTAACAGCTCACTAAGCATCTTTACAGATTTTTCACTCCAGCCATAGGTTCCGAAAGCAGCAGCTTTTTTATTTTTAAACGACAGCCCTCTGATTTCTTCCATAATGCCTGCCATGGAGGATAAAATTCCATTATTGACTGTAGGTGAACCGGCTAAAATCGCTTTAGATTGGAAAATTTCAGTCAAAATATCGTTTTTATCTCTACGTCCTGTATTATAAAGTTTAATATTTACCGTCGCATCCGCTTGTTTAATCCCTTCAGCAATTGCCTCGGCAAGCTTGCGCGTACCTTCCCACATTGTATCGTAAAGAATCGTGATTTGATTTTCTTGATAGTCTTTCGACCACTCGCCATATTTTTTCACAATCTGCATCGGATCATCTCGCCAAATCGCTCCATGACTCGGGCAAATCATATCAATTGGTAAGTTGAGTGCCGCGACTTCGTTCAGCTTTCGTTCAACTTGACGATTAAATGGTGTAAGAATGTTTGCATAATATTTAATCGCTTCTCTATATAACTCTGCTTGATCGACCAAATCATTGAACATATATTCGGAAGCATAATGCTGACCAAACGCATCATTGCTGAATAAAATATTTTCCCCGGTAAGATAACACATCATCGTATCCGGCCAATGTAGCATTGGTGCTTCAATAAAGATGAATTCTTTTGAACCAATACTAAGCTTGTCCCCCGTTTTTACTACGTGGAAATTCCAATCCTGATGATACTGCCCCTTGAGCGATTTCACCGCATTTGCTGTACAATAAATTGGAGTGTCGGGAATAAGTTTCATTAGCTTCGTCAATGCACCACTGTGGTCAATCTCGCCATGATTCACTATAATATAATCAATTTCTGATACATCGATTTCCTGCTGCAATTTATCAACAAATTCCTCAGTATAAGGCAGCCAAACTGTATCAATTAAAACATTTTTTTCATCACGGACAAGATATGCATTATACGTAGACCCTTTATGCGTAGAGTATTCTTCACCATGGAATTTTGTTAAATCCCAGTCTATTTTACCAACCCATGTAACATTTTCAGTAATTCGAAAACTCATATGCTAACCCTCCTTAAATAATTGTCATCAATAAATTTTACATATATATTTTACCATACTCTCATAAAATACACACGTTATGAAACAGTATGCCTGCTATTATGCACCGAGAATAAAGCTCCGCATGGCAATAGAGGCATTTTGTATATCAGTGCAAATGAATGCGAGGTTCTCATCCTCTGTTTGCATAGCAAGTGCGTAGAGCATTGGTAAATAATGTTCATCTGTAGGCACAGCAAGATTTGCATAAGGTAATTTTTCATAAGCGATCAACTTTTGATGCTCTCTCTGTTCGAGTAACGTAGCTACCTTTTGATCAAACGCTGCCGCCCACGGATAAACATCCGGCACATATAGGCTAGAAAAATCCAATTGTGAAAGATTGTGCACAATATTGCCGCTGCCAATGATTAAAACGCCTTCTTGTCTCAGAAAGGCAAGCTTTTTTGCAAACTCATAATGCGCCTGCGGTGACTTCCTCATATCGAGACTGCATTCTAAAACTGGAATATCAGCCTTTGGATACATATGTTTTAATACCGCCCACCCCGCATGATCAATTCCTCTTTCAGGATCTACTGCAACTTCACCAGACGTAAGATTTTCAATACGTTTCGCAACTTTTACCGCCCCGGGACAAGCATATTTTTCTTGATACAAAGCCTCTGGGAATCCATAAAAATCGTAAATTGTTTCCGGCTGCGCAGCACCAGTAATATACGTGCCTCGCGTCTGCCAATGCGCACTTATTACAAGAATGGCTTCCGGTCTTGGCAGCGTTTCACCAAGTACCGCTAAACTGCTTGTATAATTATTTTTTTCAACAATATTCATCGGTGATCCATGACCAATAAACACTACCGGCATTTTCATCCCATATCACTCCTCATGATTGAACCGTGCTCTTGCGTAACGATCTGTGAACGGTTACGCCGTGTAAGAATTCATTACATTTATTAAA
The DNA here is from genome assembly GCF_900086705.1 of Massilibacillus massiliensis. Taxonomy (NCBI): domain Bacteria; kingdom Bacillati; phylum Bacillota; class Negativicutes; order Selenomonadales; family Sporomusaceae; genus Anaerosinus; species Anaerosinus massiliensis. The sequence continues at coordinate 1,226,092 of NZ_LT575483.1, forward strand.
GTCTAATTCGCCATAAGCAACATAAATTCCTACATGATAATGATTTTATTTAAAACTTTTTGTCTATTCATTTTATAATATTTAATATTCATTTTTATTCCAAATTATCCAAGGACGATTTTTCTAAATATGTTATAATAAATGAGATTTGACTCCGTCGTGAGGATAGACTTCTTGAAATCTACTTATAAAGGAGCGTTTATTTTTTTATGGAAGACCGTGACTGGCTTATCATTCAAGCACTAAAATCCGAAAAAAATATTACAAAGGCCGCACAAAGCTTATATATGTCACAACCGGCATTAACTGCAAGACTGCAGCATATTGAGCGAGAATTCGGCGTACAATTGGTTCATCGAAGTACGAAGGGAATTCAAATTACACCAGAAGGAGAATTTCTCGTAAAAGCTGCAGAACAAATGGTTACGCAGCTGCGCAGCATAAAAAACAATGTGCGCAATTTATCCAAGATTGATGCTGGCACTTTAGAAATTGGCGCTTCACATTACTTTACGATGTATACCTTACCTCATATTTTAAAATTATTTAAGAAAAAATATCCGAATGCAGACTTTAATATGGTGACCGACTGGACAAAAAATATTTTCAGCCTCATTTATAATAAAAAAACACATGTCGGTTTTGTCAGTGTGGATTACGGTGGCTGCAAAAACATGCATTTATTATACGAAGAACCCGTCTGTATTGCATCCATGCAGCCATTTAAGTTCGAGGATCTGCCGAATTTGTCACGCATCGAATATCATAGTGATTATCTATTAAAATCACAGATTGATAAATGGTGGCGGGAAAACTTCGCTAAGCCGCCAACCTTCAATATGCATGTTGACAAATTAGCAACTTGCAAAGAAATGGTTAAAAATGGATTGGGTTATGCAATTCTCCCATCACGTATTATTGCAAACATTCCAAATATCCATAAGCTGCCTTTAAAAAACACCGATGGAAAGTATATCACAAGAAAAACTTGGATGATCTATAATGAAGATACGCTACAGCTCCCGATTGTCAATTTATTTGTGAATTTTGTAAAAGGGCTTTCATTCGAAAACTAACAGCCAAGCAAATTCGGTAATAAAAACCGTTCGAATTTGAATTTGATAGACTACGAGTTTTATGTACGAACAGCGATTTAAACTGCGCGATGCAGTTTAAATCGCTGTTTTACGTTCTGTCGATCCACCATTAGAGCCTATAAAGTGAAAAATTTTACAATCCCCATCGAATTATATAATAATCAACAATAAGTTTTTCCAATTTTACAACCTATATCGTTTTATATATGATTTGATTAACGAAATTTATAAATTGAATTTTCAAAATCATTTTATTACAAGGAGTGCTACCTATGAAAAAACTTTTCAGCGAAAGTAAAATACCCGCTGCCATATTAACAGTTGGAATCGTACTTGTTTTATGGTTTATCCCATTACCAGAAGGCTTAACTATAAAAGCTTGGCACTTATTTGCAATTTTTATGGGAACCGTAGTCGGTTTTATTCTACAACCATTGGATGCAGGTTCCGTGGCTTTAATTGCAATGGTTATAGCGGCATTGACCAACACCTTGCAATTTAAGGAAGTCCTGACTGCCTTCAGCGGAAATACAGTTTGGTTGATCGTTTCTGCTTTTATCTTAGCTAGAGCTTTTATTATTACCGGGCTTGGGAAACGTATCGCTTACATAACCATGCGTGCTTTTGGTGACAGTAGTTTAAAACTCGTATACTCTTTAGCCTTGAGCGACTTGATTATCGGTCCGGCAATTCCGTCAAATTCAGCGCGTGCCGGCGGTCTCGTTTTCCCGATCGTTCAAAGTTTGGCAGAAGCCTTTGATTCAAAACCAGGGCAGTCGGCAAGAAAAATCGGTGCTTTTTTAGTAACTTCTGTATTTCATCTTGACCTCGTTGTATCGGCGATGTTTTTGACAGCAATGGTCGGCAATCCGGTTGCTGTTGCATTAGCAAAAAAAGTATTAGATGTCGATATTACTTGGATGGACTGGTTTGTTGCGGCACTGGTTCCCGGTGTAGTTGCATTGCTTGCGATTCCTTATGCACTTTACAAATTTTATCCGCCTGAATTGAAAGAGACTCCAGAAGCAAAATCGATGGCGGCTAATGTATTGAAAGAAATGGGACCAATGACGATTGGTGAAAAGATTATGCTGCTCGTATTCGTTATGCTGCTTACTTTATGGGCAACTGCTTCAATGACGGGGCTCAACGGAACGCTCATTGCTTTCATGGGACTTTGTATCTTACTCGCAACTAAAGTTCTAACTTGGAAAGATGTAATCACCGAAACCAGAGCATGGGATACTTTAATCTGGGTAGGCAGTGTAATTGCGATGTCAGATTACCTCAATAAATCTGGTTTCATTGCTTGGTTTGCAAAAATATTAGAAAATCAAATGGTCGGCGTCGGTATGATTACCGCACTTGTCCTATCCTTTGTTATTTATTTATACAGCCATTATTTCTTTGCAAGTATGTCTGCCCATGTTACTGCAATGTATGCGGCACTCATTACATTAGGTGTTGCCGCAGGTGCGCCGCCCTTTATTTCAGCTTTCGTGGTAGCACTTGCCTCTAACATTTGCGGTTGTTTAACACATTTCGGCACAGGCCCTGCGCCGGTTTATTTTGGAGCTGGGTATGTAGATCAAGGTACGTGGTGGAAAATTGGTTTTGGCATTTCTATCATGCACATCATCATCTGGGTCGGCATAGGCGGTATCTGGTGGAAAGTTCTTGGATACTGGTAAATATATAAAAGCGCCTTTCTTACAGATAACAACAACGCTGTGAGAAAGGCGCTTATTTGCTTTAGCGTTCCTCTTTTTGCAGTGTAAAATGATTGGTCTGATTTTCTTTCTTAAACGTCAGATCATAACTGGAATTCGCGCCCTTAATAAAGGCCTGTAACCAAATCAAATATAGGTTTTCTAAAAAAGTTTGGTCTCCACCTGCGCGCTGCCAATTTTTTTCTTGCGGCCAGCAATCATTTTCCCAAACGACATGATTTGGCGAAATTTCTTTCATCATATCTCCTACGTCGCAAGGCATTCCATTCAAATAATAGTCATTTACCGTTTGGTACAATTGCGGCGCTGTACTCACATTTTTACTAAAAGTAACCGCCTCTTGTCCATAGCTATATCCATCTTTCTCAAAAGTCTCTTCTATGATCTTTCGAGCCCCATCTCCCATTTGCGCAAGAAACTCTTTTATAATATAAGCTTCTCTTGTTTCTACGAGATTGATTTGCCGCTGCAGCCATTGATGAATATTTTGATGATCAATCATGTCTTCTAAAGCTTGATCAAAGGCAACATTTCCTATACTTTGATTGGCCATTTCTCTTACACTCTCTACAGTATCTTCCGCTTGAGAAAAATTACGAAATAATAAATTTTCCCGGCTTGCTACAATTTTAATCTTCTTAAACAACCAATGATGTATTTGTGCTAAAGCTTCACTCATTCAATCACCTCATCGTTTTTCATTTAATGTAGGAATTAATTCATCAAGCACCAGACCATGAATTTCTGCGGCCTGATGAATGGATTCACCTGCCGCCGATGGACATCCCAGACAACCAAGTCCAAAAGATCTTAGAACCGGAATCGTTTTTGGATATACACGAATAATATCTGCAATAACACTATCGGCAGTGATCTCATCTCCCGGTGCCAAAGTTCCTTCTGTTAAGCCCCCCGGTAAAGGCGCGAATGCCTGCTCCTCCCCATGCTTCTTTTCTGCATGAAACGGTCGGTTATTTTCATAGTGCTTGAGAACTTCTGTTTTGAAATGTTCAAACCCAATACGGTCAATAAATTGCCCTAAACGTTCAATTTCAGCATTGGTTTGGTAATAACCAATTACATATTCAATCACAGATAAAGCAACCTCGTCAGATAATCCACCAATTAATTGATTTGCCAAACGAGGATGCGAGCCGGCCGACCCGCCGACATAAAGATCCCAGCCTTGCTCAGTTCCAATTAATCCGATATCTTTTACAACCGATTCGGAACAAGAATTTGGACAGCCGGAAACCCCCATCTTCATACGTGAAGGCATTTCTTTTTTTATATACGCTTTATCCAAGGCAAGTCCGATTTTTACACTATCTTTTTTCGCACGCTTACAAAATGCAGTACCCGGGCAAATTTTAACACTTCGTACACAATTGGCAAAACCAATTGCCGGTTCCATTTCCAGCTGCGCCCAAATATCTTGAATGTCCTCTGCTTGGAGATTTGTTATCATAATTCGTTGCGCGGAAGTCAATTTCAATACACCGTGGTATAACCGGGCAACTTGCGCATATTTTTCTAAACGATCTGCAGTTATAAATCCACCCGGAATATGCGGCGTAATGGCATACGTTTTTTTACCGTTTTTTATTCGTTGTAAGTTTGCACCAACAGGCAGCATCTGTCTCATCCTTTCTTCGACTACTTACAACTAAGTTTTCTCAAAAAAAAATCATATATACTCTTATTATAAAAAATCCTTAAATATCGACGATTTAAATCTATCTACGGAAAAATAAATTTAAAATAATTGTTAATAGAATACTAATTATAATCGAACTTGCTAAAGGAAAATATACGCCGAAGTTACCACTTTCCCATTTAAAATCACCAGGTAATTTACCAAATTGTATCCACTTACCACCAAAATGTAGGATCAAACCAACGACAATCAAAATAAGTCCCATATAGATCAAAGTTTTCCCAAAATCATGCATGATCATCTTACCTACTTCCTCCAATTTATATCTACTGCAAAAACTTAAGCTTCTTAATTTAAAATATACACGAAAATTTATGCGAATGCCAATCTAAGACATTTTTTATCCAACTGAAATAAAAACCTCTGCTTGATTTTCTAGATTGCGTATACAATGCTGATTCGTAACGAATACTATGATCATCCCTTCACTCCATAGAGTTTTTTTATTTCTACGCTCAATAAATTCAATTGTTAAGAGGTAAGTAAATGCGTAATCGTAAAAGTTCTTATAAAATGAGCAATGATCGGTTCGAAATATGGTTTGAAAAATTTAAAGCGCCCTATACGCAAACAAAATTTATCCATAGCTATAAGAATTTAGAAAATCAATATTCCGAACTTGTGATTGAATATCTTTTGACATTTAATCAAAAAAGAAAGGTAAAAAATTTCATTCGTGCTCTACCGAAAATGACCGCCAAAAGGTTTGAAAATTTTTTAAACCGCTTTAAAAACGATACAACTTTATTATATCGTTATTCTTATAAAGATTTTACAAGAAAGCAGCAACTTATCATTCACTATTACATTCTAAAAAATTATATTAAATCTGAAATTTTTTAAAAAACGTCCTAAACTAGCGCATGTCAAGTTTAGGACGTTTTTTCATCAATACGACCTAATGCAGTATCGAAACATCAGAATGGGTTATGTCAGCCAATAAATTTTGTTATAATAATAATGAAGTGATTGGTGACTCAATCACAGATTGAAATAAAAATAATCCAATATAATAGATTCCATAAAATAGATTAGAAAGATGGGGTGTCACTATGTTTGACGTTATCATTATCGGGAACGGACCTGCGGGAATTTCTGCTGCTTTATATGCCTGCCGCGGCGGTTTAAAAACCTTGATCATCGGACGGGATTTTGGTGCTCTGCAAAAAGCCGACAAGATAGAAAATTACTATGGCTTCGCACAGCCTGTCTCTGGTAAATACCTTGTCAGCAACGGCATTGAGCAGGCAACTCGTTTAGGCACAACAATCATAACCAGTGAAGTAGTCGGAGTTTCCTATGAAGCGCAATATGTTGTAAAAACCAAAGACGAACACTACACTGCACCTAGTGTTATCATAGCAACCGGAGCCACACGTTCAACACCGGCAATACGAGGCTTAACAGATTTTGAAGGTCATGGTGTCAGTTATTGCGCAGAATGCGATGCCTTCTTTTATCGAGGGAAAGATGTTGCCGTATTAGGAGACGGACATTACGCACTGCATGAGGCAAAAGCACTTCTGCCACTTGCAAGATCTGTTACTTTACTTACCAATGGAACCAATCCTAAAATTCAAGTTCCTGAAAAAATTCAAGTCAACGAAAAGAAATTAGTTGCTTTTCACGGCACAGATGTACTTGATTCCGTTAAATTTCATGATAACACTACACAAAATGTCAGCGGAGTTTTTATTGCGGTTGGTGTAGCCGGCAGTGATGACTTAGCAAAAAAATTAGGTGCCGAAACAAAAGGAACAAAAATCGTTGTAAATGAACGGATGGAAACCAACTTACCCGGTCTTTATGCGGCTGGTGACTGCACCGGTGGCATGCTGCAAATTGCCAAGGCAGTTTATGAAGGCGCAACAGCTGGCAGAGAAGTAATTAAATATATCAAAAAGCCATAAGCTTCTAAACGACTTGAAAAACGACCGACTTACTAAAATCCTAAACTCGCTTCGTTCAAATAAACGGATTTTTAACGTAAGTCGGTCGTTTTTCACCCTTCGGAACGTACTTTTTCTAAAAAAAGTCCAAGCACGAAAATGATAAATGTGCGAACTTCTTATCCTTTTAACAAATGAAACCTAGGAGTGCATATAATGAATAACAATGATATGGATTTATTAAAAAAGTCTTTCACCTTTTGGGATCATCTCAATGATACGGAAAAAGACGTAATATTACAGCATATTACGCCAGCAAATTACAAACGCGGCACCCAAATTCATCAAAACGGCAGCAGCTGTGTTGGTGTTTTGATCATTAAAACCGGTGGGTTAAGAGTTTACATATTATCAGAAGACGGACGAGATATCACCCTTTATCGTCACAATGCAGGTGATGTTTGCATTCTTACCGCTTCTTGTGTTTTAAAAAATATAAATTTTGCCGTACATATTGATGCCGAAACAGATACAGAAGTGCTCTTATTAAACGCAGCTCTATTTGATCAGCTGTATCGTAACAACATCTACATAGAAAATTTTGCATACAAGACCGCAATGGATCGTTTTTCCGACGTAATGTGGGCAATGGAACAAATTTTATTTATGAGTTTTGACAAACGGCTGGCCATCTTCCTATTGAACGAAGCCAATCGAACCGGACTAGATCGTATCCACCTCAGTCATGAACAAATTGCCAAATATATCAGCAGTGCACGTGAAGTAGTTTCACGCATGCTAAAATACTTCGCCACAGAAGGTATCGTCAAACTTTCTCGCGGCGAAGTAACACTATTAGATAAACCTAAATTAGAAAAACTATTAATCTAGCATTTCTAAAATATCTTGTTTGGATTTAACACCAACTGCTGTTGCGGCAGTTTTACCATCTTTGATTACAACAAGTGTTGGTATACTCATCACATTAAACTGAGATGCAAGCTGTGGCTGTTCATCCACATTGATCTTTCCTATTTTTACTTTGCCTTCCGCTTCCTCAGCGATTTCATCTACGACTGGCGATAACATCCTGCAAGGACCGCACCAACCTGCCCAAAAGTCAATTAATACCGGTTTATCTGATTTTAATACTTCCGTCTCAAAATTATCTTTCGTAATTGTTAATACACTCATCTTCCAAAACTCCTTTACACTATAAAATAATTCTCTCTCTTCATTATATCCAAATTTCTAATTTTTTCTGTGATTGAATCACATTTTTATAACCATTTTTTTAAATAGCAATGCGAACACACATGCATCAACATATAGTATACACTTCAAAAAAGAACTGTGCTAAATTTAGTCCAGTTCTTTTCTCATTTTCAGTGAAATTCATCACTTATAAACTAGTACAAAGATAGGTTGCTTCTCACCAGCCCGCTTCCTAGCTGTCCTCGATTACTAAAATGTTAAATGATATCAAATTGGCATGAAAAGATGCTTTATGGATATTATATTTTTTGGTAATTTAAGCGTACAATGAAAATAAATAAAGATTCATAATATTCAATTTTTACATGCGAAGCATAAAGCACTCATACACTATACAAAGCATAAAATTGGAGGTATGTACTATGTTTGATCTAAGAAATATTTTAACCGTTGGACAAAATGCAATGATTCGTCAAATCGTCCAAAGCTCGGATACTGCCAGCAATTACTCGAAAGAGTTAAATGAACTTCTGGCAACACCTGCTTGTGTCGGAATGGCAATCAAAGCATCCGTTGAAACAATCGATCAATATCTGCCCGACGGTTTTATCAGCATCGGCTATTCAACAGAATTTACCCATACTGCCACAACAAGCCTTGGCATGACAATCACGGTAAAAGCCATCATTATTGAAATCGATGACCATGAGGTTGTTTTAGAAATACAAGCTTGGGATGAACAAGGTGATGTTGGGCATGGTCTTCATAAAAGAGCTGTTGTAAATCATGATGCTTTAATGAAAAAAGCAAGACAACGCACACGTTTTTTAACCAATAGAAAACTTTAAACAGGAGGTTATGAAAATGGGATTAACAGACAGTGTGGAAGGCGCAGTTTTACTAAGTATCATTGACTTTTTTTTAAGTTTTATCTTTATCGCCGGTATCGGTGTGATTTTATACTTATTTCCATTGCTTAATAAATTAGGTGAAGTTAAGGAAGAGAAATTTTAATTATTTCAATTTATTCTTTATGCATTTAGATGCAATGTGATGAAAACTTAATGGGGGAATTTCTATGTACGAACAATTCACGACACTCATGAACGGCTTAATGCTGCAGACAGGTTTAACACAACTTTGGTGGGGTAATATTGTGATGATTCTCGTTGGCGGCGGTTTACTCTATCTTGCAATCGCCAAAAAGTACGAGCCTTTTTTATTGATCGGAATTGGGCTGGCATGCATTATCGCGAATGTACCAGGCTCTGATCTTACCAAACCCGGCGGCCTATTTCATTATGCATACCAAGGTGTAGAGCTACTCATCATTCCACCACTTATTTTTTTAGGCATCGGCGCAATGACAGATTTTGGCCCTATGATCGCCAATCCTAGTCTAGTGATTTTGGGTGCCGCCGCGCATCTTGGCATATTCGTTGCCTTGATTGGTGCGAAACTTTTAGGCTTTACGTTAGCCGAAGCAAGTGCAATTGGTATCATTGGAGGTGCCGATGGTCCGATGGCCATTTATGTGACGATGAAACTCGCCCCACATTTGCTGCCGCAAATTTCAGTCGCCGCTTATTCTTATATGGCACTTATGCCGCTCATTCAGCCACCGATTATGCGTTTACTCACAACTAAAGAAGAAAAAAATATCATCATGGAACAACCTAGATATGTATCCAGGCTTGAAAAAATCATGTTTCCAATTGTAATTGCAATTATCGTTAATCTTTTTTTACCGCCAGTAGCTCCACTGATCACAATGCTGATGCTTGGTAATTTGCTAAAAGAATGTTTACTCGTTGACCGTTTAGCTGAAACGGCTGCCAATACTTTACTTAATATCGTAACACTGATTCTAACCGTAGCAATCGGTTCCACAATGAATGCTGATATGTTTTTAAATTATAAAACACTCCTCATCATCGTTCTAGGCTTGATTGCCTTTGTATTTGGTACAGCATCCGGGATTATCGGCGCAAAGCTCATGAATAAAATCAGCGGCGGCAAAATCAATCCGCTCATCGGCTCTGCTGGTATTGCGTCTGTCCCTATCGCAGCACGAGTATCACACGTGGTTGGATTGCAGGAAAATAAATATAATTTTTTAATCATGCACGCAATGGGACCAAACTTGGCCGGCGTTTTCGGCACAGCGATCTCGGGTGGCATCATGCTTGCACTATTAGGATTTTGACAAATCATATATTTAGGTTGATAACTTAGAAAAAACCGAAATTCGTTCCACTTATAAACTAGTACGAAGATAGGTTGCCGGTTGGTGAGAAGTACTCAGATGCTAGGCGCAGCAAGGGGTTGTAAAGGAGTCGTACTTCTGTACGTCGACGAGCAGCACCTTGCTGTAACAACGCAGATGAGTGCTTATCGCCGACCCGCAACCTATCTGTCCATAGTTTGTCTACACGCTGAAAGGAGTGTCGCATTAAATGCGACACTCCTTTGTATTTCATACTTCCATAATAATTGGTAAAATCATTGGTCTGCGGCCTGTCTTTTCACCTAGATGTCTACCTAAGGCTTCACGAATGACGGTTTTAATCCCAGCCCAATCACGCATATTTTTTTGTTCAATCTTTTCTAAAGCAAGCGCAACAATGTCTCTCGACTCATGCATCAGCACTTCAGCATCACGAACATATACAAAACCTCGGGATACAATGTCTGGTCCGGCTACAATTGCCCCTGTTGCACTATCTACTGTAAGTACGACGATTACAACGCCTTCCTGGGATAACTGTTTGCGGTCACGAATGACAATATTACCGACATCGCCAACACCCAATCCATCCACATAGACATTACCCGCTTTGACTTTACGCGTAGAAACACCACTATTGGCGGTGAATTCAAATACATCCCCATTTTCACCAATAAAAATATTTTCTTTCGGAATACCTAACTCTTGCGCCATTCTTGATTGATGGCTCAGCATCCGAAACTCTCCATGCACAGGAATAAAGAATTTAGGTCTGACTAAATTAAGCATCAATTTTAATTCTTCCTGGCTGGCATGTCCAGAAACATGGATACCAGAGATTTTTTCATAAATCACATTTGCCCCAAGCATCAAAAGCTTATTAATCGTTTTTGATACAGAAGCCTCGTTGCCTGGAATAGGATTTGCTGCAATTAAAATTGTATCCGTTGGCACTACCGAAATATTTCTATGATTATTATTCGCCATTCTGCTTAGTCCAGCCATCGGTTCCCCTTGACTGCCCGTAGTCAAAATCAAAATTTGCGAATCTTGATATTTTCTCAGTTCTTCCGGATCAATGATAACCCCTTCATCAATATCTAAGTATCCGATTTCTTGCGCAATTGCAATTACATTTGACATACTCCTGCCAAACACAGCTACTTTGCGTTTATGTCGACAAGCGGAATAAATCGCTTGCTGTAAACGGGACACGTTAGATGAGAAAGTAGCCATAATCACTCTGCCTGAAGCATTTTTAATTTCTTCATCAATCGCCTTCGCTACGTCCTTTTCTGATCCTGTATACCCTGGACGTTCTGCATTTGTACTATCAGAAAGCAACAAAAGTACGCCTTTATCGCCCAGTTCCGAAAATTTATGAATATCCAGCTTCTTTCCATCTACCGGGGTTTGATCCATCTTGAAATCCCCTGTATGAATGACCGTTCCAATTGGCGTCTTAAAATAAATGCCGCAAGCATCCGGTATGGAATGACTGCCTTGGATAAAGCCCACTTGAAAAACACCAGCTTTGATTTCATCACCGGCTTGTACTGTAACTAAATTATAACCCGATACATTATTTTCCTTGAGCCGGCATTCGACTAAAGCCAGCGCTAACCGCGTTCCATAGACCGGAACGTTGAATTCTCTAAGTAAGTAAGATAATGCGCCAATATGATCTTCATGACCATGTGTCAAAACAACCGCACGAATTTTATCACGATTTTCTGCTAGGTAGGACATATCAGGAATAACCAAATCAATCCCGAACATTTCATCTTCTGGGAACGCCAACCCCGCATCGAGGATTACAATATCGTCACCATATTGAAATACCGTCATATTTTTACCTATTTCCCCTAACCCGCCTAGCGGAATAACAAGTAATTTATTTTTTTGTAACAAAAAAAAGACCTCCATTTATTGATTTAATTTTTTCCGCGCATAATCATTGTTTATATTCTATCACATCTGCCGCTTAAAATACAAATTTACAAAAAAAATTTTTAATTATCTACAATTTCTAGGATGATCAATCAAATCAGTCGGTCAAGAAAATAAGAGATTTTTGACGATTATTTTATCATCAGGTACGTATGCAAAAAAAATGATCGTCTGCACTTTATTATGACAGACGATCATTTTTTTATGCCGCAATATTTTTAGATTTTGAATCAAATAATTTTCTAAAACAACTTGCTGCCACCATAAAGCCCAGTGACATGAGCGCAACTGCGACAACAAGCTGCAACCCATCAATCAGCCAAACAAAACCCCCTGTATAAAAAACCTTTTGCCATATGCCAAACACGGATTGGGCCAATGCGGTAAATGTAACGACAAGCATCATGCACATTGGCGCATAAAGCGTCCACCCGGTCCGCCCCGTAGTTTTAAGAAACACCGAAAGTGCAATCAAGACCAATGCACAAAGCAACTGATTTGCTGAACCGAATAACGGCCAAACATTCATATACCCTCCAAGACATAAAAGATAGCCAAAAAATAACGTCATCACGGTAGCAAAATATTTATTCGTTAAAATACGTTGTAACGGTGACATCGTCATTGGATCTGTGCTCTCTCCCATAAAAAACTCTTGGAAGGACATGCGGCCAATCCGTGCAACTGAATCTAAGGAAGTTAAGGCCAATGCCGACACACACATCGTCATCACGCACGTCGCAATATCCTCTGGCATACCGAGTAAAGAAAGAAATCCTGCAACAGAAGATGAAAAAATTTCAAAGGGTGTTCCCTGTGGCATTTTTCCGTCATAAGCCGCTGCACCGACAACAACCAAAGCAATGACCGCGAGTAAAGATTCTAGCATCATCGCCCCATAGCCAATCATCAACATATCACGTTCATTCGAAACCGTTTTTGAAGAAGTCCCCGCTGAAACCAAGCTGTGAAATCCTGAGACCGCACCGCAGGCGATCGTAATAAACAACGCGGGAAATAACATTTTCCCATTTACATTAAATCCGACAAATGCAGGTAAATTCATCGTCGGATTTGCGACAATAACGCCAAGTACAGCACCGGCAATCATTCCAATTAAAAGGAAAGAACTCAGATAATCTCGTGGCTGCATCAATAACCACATTGGCATAACGGAAGCAAGAAATAAATAGATGAATATCACATAAGTCCAAGTCGTTTTTCCAAAATACAGTGGATATGCAATTCCGCCGGCCAACATTGCAAATAATAAAAGAATCCCAACCACAGCTTCCATTTTTTGCGACGGCTGATAGCGTTTTATAAATAAACCAAACAAAATTGCAACTACAATATAAAGCATCGAGATAGACGCCGCTGCCGCATTAGGCGTGTTTAACATTCCCTGTTTATTGAATCCGTTAAACGTGTTCGCTACGATATCAGAAAATGCAGCTATAACCAGTAATGTAAATAACCAAGCAAATAATAAAAATAATTTCTTTCCGGTTTTTCCAATATACTTTTCAATGATGATCCCAATAGACTTTCCTTCGTTCTTTACTGAAGCATACAATGCACCAAAATCCTGTACAGCTCCAAAGAAAATCCCGCCAATCAAAACCCATAACAGTACCGGCAGCCAACCAAACATCGCCGCAATGATCGGTCCCGTTACTGGGCCGGCACCAGCAATCGAAGAAAATTGATGGGCAAATACAACAAACTTAGGTGTGGGAATATAATCTTCTCCATCCTCATGTGTATAAGCCGGTGTTTTTGCCTTTGGATCAATTCCCCATTTTTTCGATAACCACCTTCCATAAAAAATGTAAGCGCTCGTCAATATGACAATGGCGATTGCGACTAAGGTTAAACCATTCATTTTACAACCCCTCTCTTCAAATTACATATAAAAATCCTTCGCCTCCGACAACATTGTTATCGGAGACGAAGGATCTATAAACCTCCGCGTACCACTCCATTTGTTACTTTCGCAACCACTCTGCCGTATCTTATGCATCAAAAGGCTAAAATACGCTCTCCTCTAACGGCGAGATACCGGTCACACTTACTCTACATCGTATTTCAGCTGACTGCTCACAGGGGATAAAGTTAAAAATTTTCTATCGTCTTACACCGCCCGACGACTCTCTGTAAGAAACACTTTTTAAGTTCTTGTTCCTGCTCACTGCATTTACATGTTTACACATTTACAAATCGTGTTGCAAATAAATATATCACCCACAGAGAAAACTGTCAAGAAAATTATTACATTTATTTTACCTAAACAATTCCATTCTTAAGATTTTGTATACTCCTGTACATCAATAAACAGCAGATCGACGCAATGAGTCAACTGCCTGCTGATTAGCCGCTTGCAAACAGCGGTCTTTGTTTAACGCAAATCCTCTGCTTGGAACAAAAAGCTTACAGAAGTAAACTTTTTGTTCCACTTTTTGGTTAATTATATTTCCAGTAAAAAAACGTTCTCCTGAAATGACTGGACTGACTGGTTGGCATATAAAATGCATATATAGATTAGCAGCTAGATTTTATTAATATATTCATTGGAGGGGTCATAATGATTATTGGGGTTGCAAAGGAAATTAAAAACAACGAATTTCGGGTAGGATTAACACCTGCAGGCAGTGAGGCACTGTGTAAAGCCGGTCACACTGTATTAATTGAAAAAGGTGCTGGTAACGGCAGTGGATTTAGTGATAGCAGCTACGAACAAACGGGCGCAAAAATCATCAGTGATAAAAAAGCTTTGTTCGATCAATCCGAAATGATCATTAAAGTAAAAGAACCAATCGAACCGGAATATGATTTATTCCATGAAGGACAAATTCTATTTACGTATTTACATCTTGCTCCAGAACCTGAACTTACACAAGCACTTTTAAAACATAAAGTCGTCGGCATCGCTTATGAAACAATTGTAGGCAGAAATAATACGCTGCCATTATTATCACCAATGAGTGAAGTAGCCGGACGTATGGCAGTGCAAATCGGTGCACAATTTTTAGAAAAACAATGTGGTGGAAAAGGTATTTTATTAAGCGGTGTATCAGGGGTTCCTTCCGGGCAAGTTGTTATTATAGGCGGCGGTAACGTTGGTACAAATGCTGCTAAAATTGCTGTAGGCATGGGTGCTCGTGTAACAGTTATCGATATGTCCGGAGATAGATTGCGCTATCTTGATGATATTTTCGGCAGCCGCATTGTCACTGTCATGTCCAATAGTTACAACATTGCTAGCTGGGTGAAAAAAGCAGACTTATTGATTGGCTCCGTATTGGTTCCTGGTGCAAAAACACCAAAATTAGTAAGCGAAGAAATGATTAAAACAATGGAACCTGGCTCCGTTGTTGTGGATGTTGCAATCGATCAAGGCGGTTCTATTGTAACTTGCGACCATTGTACAACACATGATAATCCAACCTTTGTAAAACATGATGTCGTACATTATTCTGTTGCCAATATGCCTGGTGCAGTCCCTCATACTTCTACTTTAGCGCTTACAAATGCTACTTTACCTTACGCGTTAAGAATCGCAAACAAGGGGTATCGTCAAGCATGCTTAGACGATCCTGGTCTGGCTAAAGGACTCAATACATTAAACGGCAACGTAACTTTTAAAGGTGTAGCCGATGCTTTAAATTTACCTTATGTTGATGCAAATAAACTTTTATAAACAACCATAAAATACACTTTTGCATCATATAATAATAATATAAAATAAAAACTGGTTTTCCATACGATCCTAAAGTAAACCAAATGCTACTTAAGATAAATCCGCTCTGTCCTCTCGTAACACCAAGAGAATAGGAGCGGATTTGTCGTCAAGTCAACAATGCATACAACAAAATAACATTTGCTAAATAAGACGAACTATTTTATCTCTGTTTAATTGTTAGAATATTCTACCAATTAAACACTGTTACAAAAATGGGCTACCCATATTTATTATGTTAGGAGGAAAATAAATGGAAAAACTGAATAATGGACTGCACGAGGATCTACATCGTGGGCTCAAAGAAAGGCACATCCAATTGATTGCTCTGGGCGGTGCAATCGGTGTCGGTTTATTCTTGGGGTCTGCGGCAGCAATTAAAGTCGCCGGTCCTTCCCTTGTTCTTACTTATTTCCTTGGTGGTGTCGTCATTTTCTACGTGATGCGTGCATTGGGTGAAGTCACTGTTGAATACCCAGTTTCTGGGGCATTCAGTGCGCATGCCAGTAAGTTTTTAGGCCCTTTATGCGGTTATATCACAGGCTGGACCTATTGGTTTATGTGGGTTGTTACTTGTATGGCCGAGATCACAGCGGTCGGTGTATATGTGCATTACTGGCTTCCTGATATCCCCCAATGGATTCCGGCTTTGGCGGCTCTGGTCTGCATGACAATTGTAAATCTCATTGCCGTATCTGCTTATGGAGAATTTGAATTTTGGTTTGCCTTGATCAAAGTAGTTACCATTATTGCTATGATTTTCGTTGGTTTAGCTATGATTCTTTTTGGTATCGGCAACAATGGTATCGCTGTGGGTATTTCAAATCTCTGGTCATATGGAGGCTTTTTCCCGAACGGAATTTCCGGTATGTTTATGGCACTTGTTATGGTTATGTTTTCTTATCTGGGAATTGAATTGGTTGGCGTTGCTGCTGGTGAAGCTGCCCATCCAGAAAAATCGATTCCTTCCGCTATTGACAAAGTTTTCTGGCGTATTTTAATCTTCTATGTATTGGCATTGAGTGTCATAATGTCACTTTATCCTTGGAATCAAATCGGTACCATCGGCAGTCCTTTTGTTCTTACGTTCAATAAACTCGGCATCAGTACCGCTGCCGGCATTATCAATTTCGTCGTACTGACTGCGGCTTTATCTTCTTGCAACAGCGGATTATTCAGCACCGGACGTATGCTTTACAATCTTTCCTTACAAGGGAAAGCACCAAAACTATTTTCAAAATTAAGCACGCATGCTGTCCCTGCAAATGGAATTTTGATTTCTTCTTTCTTCCTGCTGATCGGTGTAGTTTTGAATTATCTGGTACCAGCTGAGGTATTCGTCTATGTAACAAGTGTTGCAACATTTGGCGCACTTTGGATTTGGGGTATTATTTTACTGGTGCAGATCAAATTCAGAGAAACTTTATCTGCTGAGCAGATTGCAAATTTGCATTACCCTATGCCGCATGCACCTTATTCCGGGTGGCTAGGGATCGCCTTTTTCTTCCTTGTTGCTATTGTAATGTTCTTCAATCCTTCCACACGCATCGCACTTTATATTGCACCGATCTGGTTCCTAGGCGTAATTTTTTCCTACTATATTACAGGTATAAACAAACAAGAACAATAATTTTTCGAAACAAAAATTCAATCTATGCATTATGTTTGGCTTAGAAAAAGGAGAATTTTCTTACCGTAAAGGTTCGAAAATTCTCCATATTTTTTCATTTTTCTAAAAATTCATTCATTTTAAATTGTTCAAAAGATAATCCATACTTACGCAGCTTCCGTAAGACGCTCGTATGCGATAGACCAAGCACACTGCCAAGTTTGCGTGATGTATGATATTGACAAAGCGCACGACATAATATTTCGCGTTCTGTCTCATCTAATATTTCTTCCAATGTTTTTTCCGGCAGCGAAGCTGCGACTTGACGAGCAGGTGCATTATGACGCCCAAGCATAAGATGCTCCTCAGTAATTACATCACCGGAAACGACATTTACAGCCCGTTCCATAACATTTTCCAACTCGCGTATATTTCCCGGCCATTTATACTCAGTTAATATTTGTAATGCTCGATCACTCATCGCACGAACATCCTTGTGCAATTTAATGGCAAATCGTTTCAAAAAGGCTTTTGCCAGCAATCCTATGTCTTCACTACGTTCACGTAATGGCGGTAAAAACAAGGGAATCACATTCAACCGATAATACAAATCTTCTCGAAATGTACCTTCCTCAATCATTGCCTCAAGATTTCGGTTCGTTGCTGCCAAGATGCGCACATCAACGGAAAACTCGCGTCTGCTCCCAATACGCCGTATCTTTCGTTCTTGTAATACACGCAACAGCTTTACTTGTAAATGAGATGAAATTTCTCCGATTTCATCTAGGAATAACGTGCCGCCATCTGCCAATTCAAACAATCCTTGTTTACCGCCTTTTGTAGCGCCTGTGAAAGCCCCCCCCTCGTAGCCAAATAACTCGCTTTCAAGTAGCGTATCTGGTATAGCGGCACAATTAATCGGCACAAAGATATTTTCAGCGCGTGACGATGCACTGTGCAAAGCTCTGGCAAACAATTCTTTCCCCGTTCCCGTCTCACCGCGGATCAATACCGTGGAATCACCATATGCATAGCTTTTTGCCAAAGAAATAATTTTTTGCATCGCCTTACTCGTATGTAAAATCGTATCAAACTGAAAAGTCGGCTGCTCCGTTAGCTTCTGATAAATTTTTCGAACATCTTTAATATCTTTTAAGACTGCTACACCTCCAATAATTTTTTGATAACGATCCATAATTGGGTGACTATTCACTAGATAATGGCTATTTGTTTCCTCAAAAAAGATTTCACGGTTCATCGCCTTTGTTCCATTTTTTATTGATTCAACCAATGATAAGCAACAGGGAAAAATATCATTTAATTTTTTCCCAACCACATTCTCAAACGAAGTATGCATAATTCTTTCAGCTGCAGGATTATACTGTGTAATATATCCATGACTGTCAATTGCCAGCACACCATCGGCAACGTTATCCAGAACAGCTTTTAACTGCTCGGCCTTTTCCTCATGCGGCATGCGCTCAATCAATGCAATCCCTTTCACATCGTCAATTTGGCTTAAATCTGCTGTTAGAATACGTTCATACTCTGCAGAAAGCGGATCTGTTTCAAGAAATATTACATTTACTCCTACTTCCATAGACACAATATTTAACCGGTGATGATTAAAAACATAGGCAATATCAAACACAATACCGACCCTATCCTCATAGGAAATCTTAATGCGCAATTGGGCTTCCTCCCAACGCAAGCTGTCTGCAATATTTGCTCATAAAAATTAAAGCCCCTCCTGTAAATTAACCATTTTTTTCTTTATATTTTTCCACATCAAAGTATAAATACCTGCTAATTTAAAGTATAAATTCAAAGGTATTTATATTTTGTTATTTTATTACTTTTTATATATTATTTTTCTATATCAGACTCCATAAAACACTTTATTAATCGTGATCTACTCCATTACCCATCTGCTACCGGTTGTGGTACGATTATTTTTATGAGAACGTTATAAACTGTTTCTTTTTGCAAGGAAATAACCATAGTAACCAAAGTAAAGAACCGAAATTTTCGTTTTGAGTTCCTCACTTTGTTCCGATCGAAAGTGAGGAACTGCAATATGATATTGTGTGCTATACAGACCTTACAAAACACGAATCATGTTTTTATGTTTTAGATTTTATGATTTGGAGGTAAATGAATGGAGAAACAGAATCACGGACTGCACGAGGATCTACATCGTGGACTCAAAGAAAGGCACATTCAATTGATTGCTCTGGGCGGTGCAATCGGTGTCGGTTTATTCTTGGGGTCTGCGGCAGCAATTAAAGTCGCCGGTCCTTCCCTTGTTCTTACTTATTTCCTTGGTGGTATCGTCATTTTCTACGTGAT
Organism: Massilibacillus massiliensis; assembly: GCF_900086705.1. Taxonomy (NCBI): domain Bacteria; kingdom Bacillati; phylum Bacillota; class Negativicutes; order Selenomonadales; family Sporomusaceae; genus Anaerosinus; species Anaerosinus massiliensis. Next base: position 1,245,614 of record NZ_LT575483.1, read on the forward strand.
GCGTGCATTGGGTGAGGTCACAGTTGAATACCCTGTTTCCGGGGCCTTCAGTGCGCATGCCAGCAAATTTTTAGGCCCTTTATGCGGTTATATCACAGGCTGGACCTATTGGTTTATGTGGGTTGTTACCTGTATGGCCGAGATCACAGCGGTCGGTGTCTATGTACATTACTGGCTTCCCGATATCCCCCAATGGATTCCGGCTTTGGCGGCTCTGATCTGCATGACAATTGTAAATCTCATTGCCGTATCTGCTTATGGAGAATTTGAATTTTGGTTTGCCTTGATCAAAGTAGTTACCATTATTGCTATGATTTTCGTCGGTTTAGCTATGATTCTTTTTGGTATCGGCAACAATGGTATCGCTGTAGGTATTTCAAATCTTTGGTCACACAACGGCTTTTTTCCAAATGGTATATCCGGTACGTTTATGGCACTTGTTATGGTTATGTTTTCTTATCTTGGTATTGAAATTATCGGAATTACCGCCGGTGAAGCTGCACATCCGGAAAAAACGATTCCTTCAGCAATCGACAAGGTTTTCTGGCGTATTTTAATTTTCTATGTCTTGGCACTGAGTGTCATTATGTCGCTCTATCCTTGGGATCAAATCGGTACCATCGGCAGTCCTTTTGTTCTTACGTTCAATAAACTCGGCATCAGTACCGCTGCCGGCATTATCAATTTCGTCGTACTGACTGCGGCTTTATCTTCTTGCAACAGCGGATTATTCAGTACCGGACGTATGCTTTACAATCTTTCCTTACAAGGGAAAGCACCAAAACTATTTTCAAAATTAAGCACGCATGCTGTCCCTGCAAATGGAATTTTGATTTCTTCTTTCTTCCTGCTGATCGGCGTAGTTTTGAATTACCTGGTACCTGCTGAGGTATTCGTCTATGTAACAAGTGTTGCAACATTTGGCGCACTTTGGATTTGGGGCATTATTTTACTGGTGCAGATCAAATTCAGAGAAACTCTATCGGCTGAGCAGATTGCACACTTGCATTATCCTATGCCGCATACGCCTTATTCTGGTTGGCTCGGTATTATATTTCTTCTACTCGTTGCGGTCATTATGTATTTCAATCCATCGACACGCGTCGCACTTTACATTGCACCAATTTGGTTTTTAGGCGTCATTCTTTCTTACTATATTTCAGGAACATATAAACAAAATAAAGATGACAAAACATTGAATCTTATAAAAGAATAATACATTGATAAAAGAAAAGGATATACGGCGCGATTGCACCGTATATCCTTTTTCTACTGAAAATATCGACGTAAATTCATAGTATATTTTTAATAAAAATGTAAAGGATCTTCAAACCTTAAATTTATCCACCCATTTATTTAATTCTTCTGCCATATTGGACAGTGCCGTACTCGATGCAGTAATTTCCTGTACCGAAGCAGACTGCTCCTCGGTAGCGGAAGATATCTGTGCAGTCTCAAGCGAAATATTTTTTGAAATCTGCTCGACTTCCTGTACTGTTTTTTCAGCATTTCGGCTGGCACTAGCGATTGTTTGCATTTGCTGAATCGTCCTATGGATTTCATCTAACATCATTGTAATCAAATTCGAAATTGATTTAAAAGACTGTCCAGCCTCCGCAACCACTTCCGTCCCCATTTGCACCTCCTGCATCCCTGCATTCATTGCCTCTATCGCTTTTTGTGCATCCATATGAATCATATGAATGATATCCGTAATTTGCTTGGATGCATCATCAGACTGTTCAGCGAGCTTTCTCACTTCATCGGCAACCACTGCAAAACCTCTTCCATGCTCACCGGCACGTGCAGATTCAATCGCCGCATTTAATGCTAACAGATTTGTTTGGGACGCAAGTTTGGAAATCGTTTCTGCCATAACAAAGATCAGTTTCGAACGATCCCCCAAATTTTTAACAACATCGGCAGAATTAGCTACCGTACTTTTAATCTGCTGCATCTGCTGAATCGTACGAGAAATGTTATCTTCCCCCACCTGTGATGCCTGCGCAACTTCGCTCGATGTATCCGCCAAACTTTTAGAATTTGTAATCATTGCAGTCACTGCATTCGAAGTTTCACAAACCGCATCCGATGCATTTTTAGCCAAAACCATCTGCCGTGCGGCTCCCTGATCTACACTACCAACAGAACGAACAATCAGTTCCGAAGTCTGCGCCGATTGTTCCATACTCTTATACAATTGGTCAGCAGTCTGCGACACCTGCCCAGCAGAATCCTTGGTTTGCTTAACTACGGCACGCAAATTATGCACCATTTCATGTACAGCCTGCGCTAAATCACCAATGCTGTCTTCTGCATGATCCTTCAAGTGCCGAACATTCAAATTTCCCCTCGCCACTTCCTGTGCAACCTGTGCCACCGGATTGATGCGCTTGGTAATTTTACTATTGATAAATAATGAAGTAACGATTGCCAAGAGCAAAATAAATACATATGTAATAACCGAATACACGAGCCGATACGTCATCTCTTCTTCTAACTGCACCTTATAATCTTCTACCAAGGCCTCTAAATCATCCACATAATTTCCCGTTCCAATCGACCATTGCCATGGTGCGAATCCGGCACTATAAGAACGTTTCGGCAAAGGCCTCTGCGATGGATCAACATCTTTAGGTCTCGGATAATAATACTCCGAATATCCGCCCTCAGGGTTCCTTGCATTTTCAATAAACGTCTTTACAAAGGTATTTCCCTTTGCGTCCTTTACATCAATACGCGCTTTTCCCAAAACAGCATTACCTGCTCCCGAAGACAGAAGCACCCCATCAAAAGAATCCGCCCAAAAAACGCCACTTTTATCATCTCCATATCGTGCATCACGCACGACATTCAAAGCGTAAACTTTCGCTTCCGTTTCTGTCATTAATCCCTGTTGAGAACGTTCATAATATGCATTAACTTGATTCAATACCGTTTGAACCTGCTTTTTTATACTCGCATCATAATCAGCAAACAGCAACTGCCGATAACTTACTAATCGAGCCTCTTTCTGTTTATGGATTGTATACGCCTCATACGCACCAAGCGCTAGTGTCACGATAGTCATAATCAAAATTACAATTGCAATATCTCGATTTAACTTAACTCTGAAATTAGAACTCATACTTTTTTCCCTCCTAAAAATGCTGCTGAATTTATCTCTATCTGCTCTTTCAGAGCCGCAGTAAAATAATGTTGGTAAGTCTCTCTTCACGTTCAAATGTCTACGTCTGAATACGCGACTTCTTATGCTGATAAAATATTTTTCGACATTTTTTTCATTCGTTTTCATTCTATCTTATTTAAGGGTGATAATCAACAACCCCACTGAAACGAAGGAAAAGTTTGCACTGCCAATCCATCCGCATACCGTATAGAATTATCACTTCCCCAATGACAATGCATACTATTTTTCTTATATGAAAATTCTATAAAAATATAGGTAAAAAAGTGCAAGATCGTAGGTTCACGATCTTGCACTTTTTTACGCAGGTCGGGCAATTAATCCTTTAGCTGCATCATCCATATGTAATTTATTTGCTTCAACTTCATATCCATTTACCGTACTTTGTTTGATTTGATTATTGCATCTATAAACTTTCCACAACGTTCTTATACTTCTATTTATATTTATATTAAATACATGTACTTTATATCATCCTATATCTTACAAAACTTCGCAGTTTGCCTAATTCTATTTTTGCGGATTTACATTATATGTTGCTACCACATATAAAAATAATAAGGATAAGATTATTTTTAATACATACATTTTAATGACCCTTTCTATCTGGTTTCATGTATCCTGATCACATTTATAAGTGTAATAGAATTTTATTGGAAATGCATTTGATAAAATAAAATTTTTAAAAACTTAGAATGCTAGACAAACTATAAGCAAGCAATACCGCCAATCATTTATATTCTTATAGCCCAAACCACTAGTCCTGACTCAAGATCTCGGCAAGGCATTCCGTCTCAGTTATTTTCTGCAAAAAAATCTCTATATCGCCGCATAACAAAGGAATATACGCTCTAATTTTTTCTATTGGCCAATCCCACCACCGGATTTTAAGCAACTGCGCAATCTGAGTTTCAGTGAAGCGAAGCTTTATAACTTTAGCAGGATTGCCAACAGCTACTGCATATGACGGTATGTCCTTCGTAACCATCGCACCAGTGCCAATAACCGCACCATCACCGATCGTTACACCTGACAGGATAGAGACATCGTTACCAATCCATACATCATTGCCAATCTGAACATCCCCTCTGGCCCAAGGGTGCCCATAAATATGATCTGCCTCAGAGAACTCGCTCAACGCGGGAAAAGGAAATGTAGTCACCCAATCCAGACGATGATTTACATCCATAAAAATCTGCACGTGATCTGCAATACTGCAAAAACTGCCGATTTTAACCGCACAAGGCCAATTCACGGAATAAATTCTAGGCAATCCATATGTATATCTGCCCACTGTAATTTGTGGATTTTGAAATTGCGACTCTGTAAATACCACTTTATGTTTACGAACCGTTCTAGAAAAAAACATAACAAGATCCCCCTCCAAGCATTTAAAACATCGCTTTGATGCAGATACCACCAACGCAAAACTCTTATTCTCAGATTATGCTGCAATCCAGTAAAAATGCAAAAATCAAGGTTTTTGGGCAACTTAATATTTTAAATAAATTTAATAATAAAAATAAAATAATCGTTATAAAATAAAGACAACAGATAAAATACATGATAAAATTTTATTTATTATACCAAACTCTTTATTTTATTTATTAGAGGAGGCAGTTGTTGTGCAAAAACTTCTGGAGGGAATTGTAAAATTTAAACGCGGTGACTTTGAAGCGCATCGTGACCTTTTTAAAAATTTAAAAACACAGCAGAAACCACACACTTTGTTTATCACCTGCTCTGATTCCAGAGTGGATCCAAATATGATTACCGGAACTTTGCCGGGAGAATTATTTATCATCCGCAATATTGCAAACTTGGTACCGCCAGAAAGAGAAACTGCAGAATATCTAGCGACTACATCTGCGATTGAATATGCTGTCATTTCTCTCGGGGTAGAAAACATCATCGTTTGTGGACACTCCAATTGCGGTGGATGTGCCGCCTGTCTAAATCCATCTAGTAAATTAACACAAATGCCACATACTGAAAAATGGCTGGAATTAACGCATCCAGTTCGAGATCGCATCCTCGCAGAAGTCCCCGAAAACAATCCAGAAGTCCGGCAATGGATGATGGAGCAGGCAAATGTAGTCGAGCAATTGAAACATCTTATGACCTATCAATATATCTATGATAAAGTGTTACAAGGAAAATTGATGATCAGCGGCTGGCACTACATTATCGAAACAGGTGAAGTTTTTATTCACGATAGAACCACAGGAGAATTTATCCTAGCGAATCCGTGAGATAATACTTACGCATCCGTTGCATATATGAAATTTTTCATACATTCCAGTATTTCCTTGACATAATAAAATGGAGCATCGCACTAAGATGCGGCACTCCATTTTCGTACTTGGCCTTTTCCGGAAAAACACGTTCCGAAGGATGAAAAAAGATCGACTTACGTAAAGAAATCCGTTTGTTTGAACGAAGTGAGTTCAGGATTTTAGTAAGTCGATCTTTTTTCAAGTTTTTTGAAGGTTTGTAGCCTAGAGTTTTTGTTTCTTTACTATGAAAACCTCTTCTATATCCTAGAAAAAGGACGCACAAAGACAAGCCCTATAATTCAGGACAAAAAATATCGTATATAGACAATCAGGTTGTAGCTGTGGTGGGGCGCTCCCAACCCAAAGCCGCTAATTTCTTCAAATAGGATTGTATTTTCTTCTCTCGGTTAAATTGATTGTAATATTCCGAACCTAACTCTCGATAAGGAACTTTTGCTTTTAGTATGTAGTAAATAGCGATTAGTATGGAATGAGCCACAGCTACGGCGGCTCTGCTTTTTCCTCTTCGCGCTGCAATCCGTTGATATTGAGCTGAAAAAAAGCTTCCCTTCGTCTTTTGCGCAGCCTTAGCACATTGTACTAACATAGCTTTTAATGTTGTATTTCCATGCGTAGTTTTTCCACTCTTTCGTTTCCCTGCACTCTCATGGTTACCTGGCGCCACACCAGCCCAAGAACTAATATGTCTTTCGGTTGGAAACCGATTCATATTTAATCCGATTTCCGCTAAGATTGTTTCTGCACTGATTCTCCCAACACCCGGTATTTCATCTATGGCTGCGATGGCTTCTTCATATTTGTTCAAGTAGTCTTTGATTAGTTTGTCCATATCTTCGATACGTTTTGTCATATCGTCAATATGATCCAAGACATTACGAAGCAATCTGCGTTGCAAGGGCGAAATAATTCCATCAACGCAAGCCATGATTTCATTGAGTTTAGCGTGCATACTAGGATGAAGCAGCCTTAAAATCTCGTCTTCATCAAGCTTTTTATCTTGGACAATGCTTTCCAAAAGTCGCCTGGAACTCTTGCCGTTGATGGCACTTACTACACTGGATAGTTTCACATTGGCTCCTTCTAGCATTTTCTGCAATCGGTTCAGCTCTCGGCTTCGCTCATCAATCAAGCTCTTGCGATAGCGAGAGATTTCCCGTAGTTCCCGTTGTTCACGGTCTGGAATATAGCTTGCTTTTAGTAACCCATGTCGAAGAAGATCGGCAATCCATTCTGCATCTTTGACGTCGGTCTTACGACCAGGCAAAGCTTTCATGTGCTGGGCATTTACTACCATGGCATTGAGATCGGAAAGCTCAAAGATATTGTACAATGGTTTCCAGTAGGAAGCGGTACTTTCCATGGCAATCATTTGACAACCGGCGTCAACTAACCAAGCTGATAAATCTCTCAGTTCTTTTGTCGTTGTACCAAACTGACGAAGTTGCTGCTTTCCACCACAGATTAGACAGGCAACTATCATCTTTTTGTGTACATCAATCCCACAACAACGCTCATAAGTTATGTCCACAATACCATCCCCTTGTAGATAAAATATGGCGTGACTTCCTGTAAGTTATTACTTTACTACACGTCCTTTCGCCCGAAGGGGCTGGACAATATGTGGTGCAAGCAGGAAATCATATCAATTTTGGGGTCGAGTTCTTGACTCAAAAAGAATCGACCTTATGCCATACTTTAATTATACATCATTGTTTTCGTTCATGGTGATGCTACCGCTTGCGTTGCATCTTATTTTGGGGCAATGCCAAAAGAAAAGCATGGGGTTTAGGGATACATTAATATTTTTACAAATAACATTTTAGTGTGACAGCCTTTTTTAACTGCGTAAAAGTCTTTCCTACAAGCACAGTTATAGAAACATTTTCGTATTGCAATTGATTTGCAATACGTCTCCCTCTGCTATTACATATCCTTCCCATTAGACGCAATTACTTGCGCATACCAATCAAAAGAATCTTTTTTGCTTCGTTTCAATGTTCCCTTTCCTTCATTATCGCGATCAACATAAATAAAGCCATAACGTTTTTGCATTTCAGCAGTTCCGGCACTCACGATATCAATAGGACCCCAATAAGTATATCCCATAACATCGACCCCATCTTTGATCGCTTCTTTAATTGCCTGAACATGCCGTTTCACGTAATCAATTCTATACGTATCATGGATAAGGCCATCTTTATCTGGAATATCAATCTGCCCCAGTCCGTTTTCCACAACAAATAAAGGAATCTGGTAACGATCATATAATTCATTTAAGGTAAAGCGCAGTCCCAATGGGTCAATCTGCCATCCCCACGGTGTTGTTTCCAAGTAAGGATTTGGCGTGCCCTGGTCTCCTCCCGTATCACCATAAAATGGTTGGCCGTATTCATGTGTGGAAGTACGGTAATAACTAAAACCTAAATAGTCGGCAGTATACGCTTTCAAAATCGCCGCATCGTCTGGTTGTGTTTCAATTTCTACGCCAGCTTCAGCCCAAATTCTTGCCATGTAATTTGGGTAAGCTCCACGAATCATCACATCGCCAAATAGTAAAGACTGCCTGCGCAACTCCATTGTTTCAAATACATCTTGGGGATTACAAGTATGCGGATAGACGTTGCTAAGAGAAAGCATACAGCCAATTTTAGCATCTGGGCAAAGTTCGTGACAAAGTTTAATCGCCAAACTATTGGCAACAAACATATGATGGCTTGCCTGGTAAACTACCTGTTGCTCATTTTCTCCTTCTTTAAAGAAAATACCACCTGCTGCACCTGGCATACGGCGCATATTATTAATCTCATTGAAAGTAAGCCAGTATTTTACTTTTTTCTCATAACGCCGAAAGACGGTTTCACAATACCGTAAAAAGAACGCAATCAGTTTCCGGTTTCGCCAGCTTCCGTATTTCTCTACTAAATGCAACGGCATTTCATAATGGCTCAGTGTGATAATCGGTTGTATTCCACAACGCTCCATCTCATCAAAAAGATCATCATAAAATTGCAGACCGGCTTCATTTGGCTGCTCGTCATCCCCATTTGGATAAATACGCGACCAATTGATCGAAGTTCGAAATACTTTAAAATTCATTTCTTGCATTAAAGCCAGATCTTCTTTGTATCTATGGTAAAAATCAATCGCTTCATGTGTAGGATAAAATTTATCCGGATCGATGACAACGTCATGCTGATGCTTAATTCCGTGCGCAAAACCAGCCGAGATATCCAAGCCTTTGCCATCTTCAAGATAAGCACCTTCCGCTTGATTTGCGGCAATAGCGCCCCCCCATAAAAACTCTTGGGGAAATTCAGTTCTCATTTTTTTCATAATCCATTCTCTCCATCATTTTTATAGATATTAAAATTTTTTTAGCCGATAGATTTATAACAAACCTATTATTCTACAACTTCCAGCAACTTTAGGTTCTTTTCCATGTTACCGGTTTGACACAGTTTTACCTGCGTATAATCGGCACTATTTGTAAGAAGTAAAATAACCACAGAATCATAACCTTCCGCTTTGATATTCTCAAGATCGGCTGTCATAAGCAACTGTCCCTGTTGAATTTGATCGCCTTCGTTTACATGCAGAGAAAATCCTTGCCCGTTTAATTTTACTGTATCGATTCCAACATGAATAAGCAATTCCATACCATCGTCACTGGTAATTCCAATGGCATGCTTGCTAGCGGCCACCATTGTAATTTTACCGTTTATTGGTGCATAGATCTTTCCATCTTCTGATTGAATGCCACATCCCTGGCCTAGAATCCCTTGTGAAAACATGGGATCTTGAATATCCTCCAGCTTTACGATCTGTCCAGCTGTTGGTGACATGATAGCTTTTGCTTCCTTCGATGGTTCAACAACACTGGACTCTTCCGAAAAATGATCACTGATATCATTTTCATCAAATCCCAGAGACATCGTCACGATAGTGGCCACCACAATCGTGACAATAATCCCTGCTATAATAGCCAGTATGGTTTGCTGAAAAATCGGAATAGCCAATAAGGTCGAATATCCGTATACATAAGCGGTCGCTCCCAAGAATCCTGCGACAATACCACCCGCAGCTCCACCGGCCATAACGCCATACATCGGGCGTTTCAACCGAAGATTGATGCCATAGATCGCTGGTTCTGAAACGCCAGCAATAATACAACCAAACGCAAGACTAAAACATTCCGCTTTTAATTTCTTTCTTTTTGTTTTTAAACCGACACCGATACACGCACCGCCTTCTGCCATATTATGCAAAAGATACGCCGGACGAAAAAGCACATCATAGCCGGGATTGGCAATCGCTTGTACCATAAATGGTGTTACTGCATGGTGCATGCCCGTCATAACCAGCCACGGCATACAAGCGGCTAAAAAACCAACGGCAACGCCACCAAAATGAGCAGATGGCCAAAGAAAAATATTGACCAAATAGCCGCCAGCGAAATCACCAAGCGGGCCTAATATTGTTATGCCTAATGTATATGAGATCACAATAGTTCCCATTCCGACAAGAACAGGGCGAATGATGCCTGGAATAATCTTTACTAACATCTTTTCGCAATACCAAGCACAAATACTAATCAATAAAGCCGGCAACAATGTGCTGCTGTATTTTACGGCCATGATCGGCATACCAAAAACGGCTACCGCCTCACTACCGGCACTAAATAATTTAACGAAACCCGGATATACTAGCCCGGCAGTTGCCACCATAGCATAGATCGGAGTTGCCCCCAGTTTTTTTGCCGCACCAAACGCTATAAATACCGGCATAAAATAAAAAGGAACATCTGCAAGAATACCTAATAAAGTATAGGTTTGCGAACTGCCGAAAGGTTTCCACGCCAAAGTAATAAGCAGCAGAAATACCTTAAGCATACCACCGGCAACCAGTCCGGGAATCATTGGCGTTACAGCAGCTGAAACGAAGCTAATGATCTTGCCAAAAGCTTCCTTTACAGAGCTTACCTTCGGGCTAGAAGCATCATTTACATTTGTATGATCATTATGTTCATCATATAAATTCATAGTTTCATTATAAATGGGCAAAAGATTTTTACCTAAAACGATTTGCAGTTCATCATTGACATAGATAACGCCAATAACTTCTTTCATTGCTTTTATTGATTCTTGTTTTACAATGGATTTTTCTTTTATAAAAATTCTTAAACGTGTCGTACAATGCGTTATACTAGAAATATTTTCTTTGTTCCCGCAATATACAATAATTTGTTGTGCAATTTTTGCATAATCCATAAGAATTTTGCCGCCTTTCCTTTACCTTGTTGTGATTTATCTTTCCACCAAAGTAGCTTTACTGCGCAGTTATAGTTTCATAGTATAGGAAGCAAACCCTTTATTCAATAAATCCGGCGACGATTGTATTATTTCTTCATACTTCTTAATAAAACTTATCATATTTTGCAATCTATATTGCAAAAATATTTCTATAATTCTTACAATTTATATTTTATAGTGTTTTTCTATGTGCCATTCGTTTCTTTTCATCCATATGTTATAATGAAAAATATGCTATATGATAGATACATTTGTCCGTCCATATATAAAACTGATAGGAAAGAGTAAATTTTATGATTCTTGAGCAGGCAAACTGTAAAAACAACTTAACAAAGACCGAAAATAAAATTTTTAAATTTATACAGGACTACCCACGTATTGTCATTAATTTATCTTTGGAGGAACTAAGCAGAGAATGCTTTATTTCGCAGGCATCTATCATTCGTCTATGTAAAAAACTTGGCACAAAAGGATTCGCAGATTTTAAAATTAAGCTTGCCTCCGAACTAAGCACATTTGCGTTAGCATCTCAACCTATTCTAGCGGACATTCCGATTTCCCCCAATGATCACTGCGAAGAAATTATGAAAGTATTTTATAACCTTTCGTATCGAGCCTTGGAATCCACCTTCAATACGCTCAATGCAAAAGATGTAGAAACAGCGGCTGCATTGCTTGCCAAAGCCGATATTATAAGACTTTATGGTCGCGGCGAATCCCTTATTGTTGCTGAAGATTTCCATTATAAATTACTTCGCCTAGGAATTAATTCAAATCTCGAAACACTAAACGGCTTTCAAGAGGTTACGAGCGGAGATACAAATAAAAAAACAAATACGGTAGCACTTGTTATCTCACAATATTGCAATAGCCGACAGCTCCATTATATAATCGATGAACTGGTGAATTGCAATATTCCGTTCATTTTGCTTACAAGCGCTGAAGATGCATGGCCCTATGATAAACTTGCCAAAATCACGCTGCGTATCCCCTGCTCAGAAAGCCGTCAAAAAATAGGTTCGTTCGCGTCCAGAACGGCAATGCTTTACTTATTGGATTGTATATATGGTCAGCTTTTTGCTTTAGACTATGAAAAAAATCTAAACAAACTAAGCGCGTATTCACGCCGTAAAGAAGAACGTAAATATTATTACAAAGGAAGAGCCGCGGATTAACAGCATCAACTTTTATGACATGCATGAATGACAACTAAATCTCTTAGATAAAATAGAAAAGTTTAAGATGGCTATACAGCTATCTTAAACTTTTTTATTTCTATGTCTTTATTATCATTTTCGTAATGCATAAAAAACTTTTACTGGCATTACACTGGTAATGCCGAAGTAGTTACTTTATAGATAACCCTAATTTTTCAGCTTCCTTCAATCCCGGATTCCCCTCAATATCGCCTGGTTTCCTCACCCCGCCTACAAGCACCTGTCCCAAACTGTTCCAACGGATATGTTTGATGAGTCCATTGTAATAATTTATTACTTCATCAAAACTATACTCCTCTGCTGCCATAAGCAATACACTATCTTTGCGAGGATTCTCATAATTGGGATTACATTCAGCGGCAGCGAACAGACGATCGAACGCTGTGCGGAGCTGCCCACTTAGATTCCAATAATATAACGGAGAAGCCAAAACTACGACATCAGCCTCCATAAAGGCAGGGTAAATTTTGTCCATATCATCTTTCTGGACACATGGACTCGCAGGATTTTTTCCGCCCCCAAAACACCCTTTACAGCCATGAATGTTCATTTTATCCAAAAAGAAAGTTGTGACAATATTCCCCGATGCTTCTGCCCCTTTCGTAAATGCCTCCACTAAGACGGAAGTATTACCATTTTTGCGTGGACTACCGTTTAACACCACAATGTGCTTACTCATACGCGCTCCCCTTTAACTCTATATTGAATTCAATATAACTCTATCACTCATAAGAGAAAATAATCAAGCACGCACATTGATGTAATATACTAACCTATAGGCTAGTGTAAAAAGATTTATGTAAACAGCTACAGAACATATCTACGAACCGTTATCAGAACCTCCTGATCAAATAACCTATGTAAAGCCAATATCCTATAATAAATCAAAATTCGGTCCATCAAAATTGCAACATAACCACATTTTGTTTTTTTCATCCGCATATTCTGCTTTCCAATAATGTGGATCATTCACATTTCTGAATTCAATCCCCTTCAGATCTCGCTGTATCGGGGTCTTAAACGGTTTCTTTAAAAATATCATAATCGAATTCGGATAAGGCCAGTCTCCCTCATAGGCTTCGACTATCTTATTGCCAGCTTTTAATTCCAAATGCAAAATTTCTCTTAGTTTCCCTGAGAATTTATTTACTATTTTTTTATCAATAACCATCATAATCATCTCCTTTCATTAAAACTTGTTATTTTTAATTATATAGGAAAGTCGAAAATTTTGTTTTATTTCATTCGTCTCAATTGATGATAGCGACTAACATTACCTCTCCTTGTCTATGACTTCTATAAATTCATCAATGTAATTAAATTTTTAATTCTTGTAGATCATATTTTTCAATGCTAAAATGAAAAATAATTAAATTTAAAGGAGATTTATGATGATAAAAGTAATTGCCTCAAGCGTTATAAAAGAAAATCATTTATCTGATGCGCTACATCTTTATCAATTGTTGGTGAAAGAAACAGTAAAAGAGCAGGGCTGTATTTCCTATGAGTTATTTCAAGAAGTCGGCAATCCAAACAGACTCACCTTAATTGAAGAATGGGAAGATCAAACGGCCCTACACCGCCACACACAAACCCCTCACTTTATAGATTTAGTTAAAAAACTAGCATTGTATGAAGAAGAGTTACCTGTTCTAATTTATAAAAAGCTATTTTAACTCTCCACATATACAAGACGAGCACAGTTAATCTAAACACACTGAAGAACAAATTATTCAAATGTTAGGGAGTGTAAAATAATCTGTGTAAGTATAAAACTTGCACAGATTATTTTAATATTGGATAATAAAAAATATTAAACACGAAAAGGACGAAAAAATGGCTAGAAAAAACTCTGAACAAGAACAGCTTGCCCAAGAAATTATTGCAAAATATCAACCAAAATCTGTCGNGTTATTACTAAATGAGAGTTTTTTGTTTCATCAATAACCATATTAACTATTTTCTGTTTTTCCAAATCATCAATTCTTTCAGATTCATATGGAGGTTCCCACTTTTTTATTGAGTCTTTATAAGCAACGAAGCCACCGATAAGTAATTCTCCCTTGATTTTAACGATTTTACCTCCAATTTCGACTTTTATATAGGAGCTTGTCCCTGTTATCTTCATATTGACTACTTCCTTTCAAATCTCAAAGTTTCAAGTCCAGTTTTCGAATAAACTATGGTTATTTTAATTACTTTATGACTGAATTACCCGAGGAAGGCTATGTCCTTGTTTACTTCTATCTCTTTATTTAAGGCATCTATTATTAAATCATAATACGAAAATCGATATTTCTCCATCCCCTTATCATGTGAATCAAAATTCACATTACTTTAGTTTTTATAGATAAATATCGATATAGTATGTATAGACGGAATTATAGCCAAACAGCAAGACAGACATTTAGTATGGTGTTGATGTATTGTTTATTGAATATCCAAAGGACAATAAAACTAGTAAAAACTAACTAAGGAGGTGTTGAAATGAGCATAACTTCTATTGTAAGCAGTGAATATAACAACCAAAGTTCTAGAACTACGAGTAATAGTTTAATAAAAAAATATGCTGCTTCGAATTCTTCTACTGCTACAGCTAAAACTGATTCTCTGGAAATTTCATCAGAAGCCTATGAAATGCAGGAAAATTCTAAAAAGATGAGTGCAACTTCTGGTAAAGATACGCTCGGAATAACAAAGGGGACTGGTGATGATTCATACGTAGTTCATCTTTATGATGGCGCTATGGTAAGTAGGGCTATATCAAGAGGATATATTACGGTAAATGGTACGGACATACATTTAACTGATGATGTGAAAAAGGAACTAACCGCAGTAGATAAACAGGCACAAGCTAAGCGAGAGACCGCATATAACAAATATATCATGCAACACGAAATGGCAGTCGCCAAACAACAGAGTGAATCATTGAAACATGCCTTTGATTTCGATGAGAATTTGCTTTTATTATTAGGGTTGAAGAAAAACGAAGATACGATGAGTGATGACAGGCCTAAAGAGGGTGTCAACTGGTCACAGTTCGAGTGGAAATATTATGAGACCACTATGGATATTTCAATGAACGGTACTCCTAAAATACAAGGCATACAGGAAAACGAAATTATTTTGAATAAAGCTAAATAATTTTCAGCATTGAGCCTAAATATAAAAAAACTACCGCACAATTTCTTCAATATTCTTTTGATTTACTTCACCATAGAATGGATTTCATTACTAATGATACTAAGTAATCTATAGCCGCAATATAAATCATCAAGTTAAAAACGATTACAATCATGATCATGATCGTGTAACGCCAAATCGGTAAAACACTATATTCAACATTTGTTCGGCAGACTTCATCCCAATAGGTATTTCCTGTTTTTATCAAACTATTTTTAGATACCCACATTGCAATAAAAGAGACAAAAGGAATGTATAAAAACACGCCTTTTATCCACACCAATAAAGTACGTCTGAGAGCTTGATTAAAGGTAGGATTGTCTCCTTTGCAATTTTTCACCTTTATGTTACCAATCCATTTTCCAGGTGTTTTCCCGAAAAAGGAAATAAACATAGACTCAACAAGAATTATGCATACTCCAATTATCAATAATCTAATGAAAGGATAATTTTCAATACACATAAGACCATTCCATAAGATCATGCGAATAAATAAAAAAAATATAATGAAATCAAAGTTGCGAACCCAAAATCGTACCCATGGTTTTAATTGCTGCATATCTTTATCCATCTAATCCTCTCCCTACAAACATTTTTACTTGAATACTTGCCGGCCTTTTTTCGATAAATTATTATTATTCCCGTAGTAAGTATATGTCGTCTTGAGAATGATTGTCAACATCGCGACAAAAAGAACAAAAAGCCCATAGAGAGCAATACTCTATGGGCTTTCATAATCTAGTTAAGTGAAATATTGATTTAATATCCATGCAAAACCATCATCTTGAATATGCGGGACAAGGGGACAGGTTTGCTGTCTCTCTACAATCTAGCGATTACACTTTTAGAAATTCCAGTTATCCTTGCTAATTGTCTGATTGTTATTCCCTCTTTTTCTTTGACATTCAGGATTACACTATCTCGTTGTTCTTTTCTTAACTGTTGTAATTGACTAATCGTCCTTATTCCCATTTCACTTAAATATTTCTTTACTTCTTGATCGGTTACAATCACTCTTTCTCTACAATCCAAACATTCATCCGCATTGCTTTCATTTGTATACTCTATAAATAATTTTATCGCTTCTGTTTTGTTATTTGAAAAATATTTCAACGCATACTCTATATCTGCAATCCCTTTCATACCGACATAATTATTATAACTACTCCACAGATATTTACCTATATTTTTGCTAATTCCTGCTTTTACCGGATTCTGATGAATATATCTTAAAACCATAAGAAAATATTCATCTGTCTCGACTACTTCACTCTTATATCTTTCTTGAAACAAATGTCCACATCTTTGATATTTTTGATTATACCAATATACATAGCTACTACTGATTCGTTTTATCACTTGGTCTATTGTTTCTTTATTCTCTTTTATCAGTAAATGAACATGGTTGTCCATTAAACAATATCCATATAGCGTATAACCGCTCAAATTTTTATAATGTGCAAGTGTTTCTAAAAATCTTTGTTTGTCTTCTTCATCTTCAAACATATTTTGTTTATTAATTCCCCTACACATCAGATGATAGATTCCTGTTTCACTTTTTGCTCGCGCTTTTCTCGGCATAATATCACCTCGATATTAGTATATCATCTTTTTATTTTTGGGACAGCAAACCTGTCCACCTTGTCCCTCTTTCGAAATTTCTGGACAATGCAAAAAGGCCAACAGACTTTTACATCTGTTGGCCTCATTGGTGCTATTCAGTTTCTCCCTCGCAAAGCTTCATCAGGGACAGTTGCATCATTGATGCTACGACGGTACTGCCGCTACTTTAGGAACATTTTGGGTGACTGACTGCAGAATTATTATTATGCAGTCAATTTTGGTATTACTTTTTTCGAAAGCACTTATGTGATTTATGATGTTGACTTCAGAATCATAAATCCACACATTTCTGCAGTGAGTTAGGTCAGCTTTTTGCAGTGACTTATGAAATCACTTACTGAATTTTGCAATTTCATCTGGAGGAAGCACTATCTGTGCTTTCGTGTTACCGTTTTCATCGACAAATTCAACTTCGTAAGCTTCATTTGGCTCTGTATACACCATTACGATAGCCCCAATGTCTCCTCTTTTTACTCCTTCATTCTCATAATCTCTCAATAGTACGACCGTGTCATACTCTGCAAATTTCATCCTGCATCACCTTACTTTACATATATTGTAGTCATTTCGGGAGTAGTTGATCCTGGCTTAAATATCCATCCAGTTCTCACTGTTGCTGTATTTCCATTTGGTCCAGTTATCTGCATATCAACAGTGTACCTTTGACCATATTGGTCAGCTTTTCCGAGAATCGCTTCACTCTGAGGCAATTTTTCTTGCACTTGTTTCATCAGCGCATCAGCATTAGATTTGTTATATCCCAAAGCACTCTCAAATACTTTTGCCTTATTACCACCTACAGGATGTTCTGGATTAAGTGCATAATCCGTCAACTTCCTTGGGTCAATTTTTGCACTCTCCATGTTTGGCAATGGATTCTTTGCTACAGCTTTACTCGCCCCATTACTAGAGAAAATTTTACTAAAATCCTTTGAGAAGTTATATGCACCATTTGCAGTGGCACCTGCAGCATAAGCGGTCACGGTAGCTCCTGCTATTGCACCTACTCCTGTAGGCGATATAATAATGGTTCCTCCTGCTCCAGTTATGGTTACTAAAGTACCACCTACGACAAATGCTACATCTCCTAATGTTTTACCTACATAATACATTGGACTGTCAACAGTTTTTTAGACAACTTTTTTAAGGGTATTTATTCTATACTTCACCGGTGTTAGATATCCTAGTGAAGAATGAATCCTATGATTGTTGAACCAATTTACATAATCAGCTAACTCAATCTGCAGATGGTTTAAGCTGTGAAAAGTCTGGTTCCTGATAAATTCTGTTTTGATTATTTTAAATGTTGCTTCTGCCACTGCATTATCATAAGGACACCCTTTATGACTGAGAGAACGCTGAATTTCAAATGCTTCCAAGATTTCTTCAATGGTCCGATTTTTAAATTCGTTGCCACGGTCCGTGTGAAATATCTGGATATCTTTCAGATTTCCCCTTACAGTCTGAAATGCCTGTTTTACAAGGTCTGCTGTTTTATTACGTCCGGCACTGTAACCAATTATTTCTCTATTAAAGAGGTCAATAAGCACACAAATGTAGTTCCAGCTCATGCCGACTCTGACATATGTTAAATCGCTTACAATAGCATTTCTATATGGTTGTTCACTGAACTGGCGGTCAACAACATTTTTGGTTTTTGATTCATTACAAGTATCCTTTTGAGGACGGAACTGGGCAGTCGTATAACTTGAAATCAGTCCTTCCTGCCTCATGATTCTGCCGATGCGGCGGCGTGAAGCAATGATATTTCTATCTTTTAAATCTGATTTTATTTTTCGGGTTCCATAATTATTTCGGCTTGCTTTAAATATATCAACAATATTTGCCACCAGCTTAGATTCATCTGGATTTGCTTTTGCCTCATAATAATAGGTGCTTCTTGGAATTTGTAGGACTTTACACATTGCTGATACAGAGTATTTGTGGATATTGGCTTTAATCACATTTACTTTCGTCCTAAGATCAGCGCTGCTTGCTTTAAAATATCATTCTCCATTTCAAGATATTTGTTCCGTTTGCGAAGCTCAATCAGTTCTATCTGTTCAGTTGTAAGATTATCTTTCTCCTTGAAAGAGCCACTATTGTTAGCTTGCTGAATCCATTTGTCAAGCAAGGACGATGCGATATCATATTCACGAATAATGTCACACTTACGTTTTCCGTTATTATATAATTGTACAACTTGTTTTTTGAATTCGTCCGTATAGCTACGACGAGGGCGTTTTTCAACAGTCATGGGCCTAGCTCCTTTTGTTTTATTATTTTATTTTACATGCCCTTATAATAACTGTCCAATTAATTGTAGCCTATCCACATTCTAGGATTTGAACCATCTGCCATGTTAATTTGTACTGCACTCCAAGACATGTTTTCTATAGCCGAAGATCCTAAACCTTGAGCAATTGGCGCAAGTTCTTGTTTGTAAAATGCGTATATTCCTGTACTTTGAAATCTTTCCTTCATTTTGTCAAATAAGTTACTATAATCATTATCCGATGTCTTATTTAAATCTCCTTTTATTGATTCTGGTACTGCAAAGTTTGGTTCTCCCTTCAGCGTTACTCCAAATTGGGTAACTTCTTTTAAATTATTGATTACATTTGCATTTAATTTTTTTTCATTTTCTCTATCTTTATCCAACCAATAATCTTCTACCTGTTGTACCGCTTCATTATATTCTTTCAAGGTGATACTTTTGTTTTCCAGCTTTGCTTTGAGTTCTTCTAATTCTTTTTGATACTTAGCATATTGTTCGTGATACAAGAAATTATTTTTCGTCTCACTAACAGCTACACTTGCTCCAGTATTACTATCGCCACCTACAATTTTTGCTGCAACGCCTCCTATTAATGCACTGGCTATTTTCATTAGTCCTGGGTCTTTTATATTTTTCAGTTCATTCATGACGAGCTGATTGAAACCTGCTCCGGCGGCTCCTGATGCAAAGTCTCCACCACCAAGTTTCGCCATTAATCCCCCGGCAAAGGTATCTAATGCGATTTTTTCTGGACTACCTTCTTTTAATCCTAAATCACCAATTGCTTTAAATACTACTTCACCAAACAGTCCAGCTAATTCCTGCTGTTCTTGGACTTTCTTCTTATCAAATATTTTTCCTAATGCATTTAGGGCTTGCTCTGTATTACGACTTAATTCGCTTAAATCTTGGTTGGGGTTATCCCGCACTTCGATCGTACCGTCTGCAATCGCGGATTTTGTTGTACTATCGGTGCTGTCAGATGCTGTTACGCTAGGATTTGGCGTCCATCCTTGATTTTTTTCTTCTACGCCTCTACCATTGCTATAATTTACACCACTATTTTTTGCTTGCTGTATATTCTGCTCTGTTTTCAAGGTTGGTGAAGGTTAATGTTCCTGTGGTGAGCGCATTTTTTACTGCTTCTGCTTCACTGGAGATAACCGCACCTTTTAGGTCGGTGTTTTTGCCTACTTCGATATTGAAGCCTTCTTGTCCTGCGTAGATACCTGCTTGATCGGTTACACTTTGGTAGGTGGAATCAGTTTTTCCTTTACCGGTTGATCCATGCGTACCACTTGCTTTTCCGGTGCCGAATCCTCCGCCTATATTTTTATTGCTGGAATTGTAATCGTCTGTGTCTTGCAGGCTGGCGATATTTAGATCACCTTCGGTTTTAACTTCGACTTTGTCTCCTTTGACTTTGGAGCCGGTAATATTGGTGTCATTGCCGGATTCTAGGTTTAGGGTGTCTTTTGCATCGGGGACGAGGGGACAGGTTTACTGTCCCTCTACAATCTAGCGATTACACTTTTAGAAATTCCAGTTATCCTTGCTAATTGTCTGATTGTTATTCCCTCTTTTTCTTTCATATTTAGGATTACACTATCTCGTTGTTCTTTTTTTAACTGTTGTAATTGACTAATCGTCCTTATTCCCATTTCACTTAAATATTTCTTTACTTCTTGATCGGTTACAATCACTTTTTCTCTACAATCCAAACATTCATCCTCATTGTTTTCATTTGTATACTCTATAAATAGTTTTATCGCTTCTGTTTTGTTATTTGAAAAATATTTCAACGCATACTCTATATCTGCAATCCCCTTCATAGCGACATAATTATTATAACTACTCCAAAGATATCTACCTATATTTTTGCTAATTCCTGCTTTTACAGGATTCTGATGAATATATCTTAAAACCATAAGAAAATATTCATCTGTCTCGACTACTTCACTCTTATATCTTTCTTGAAACAAATGCCCACATCTTTGATATTTTTGATTATACCAATATACATAGCTACTACTGATTCGTTTTATCACTTGGTCTATTGTTTCTTTATTCTCTTTTATCAGTAAATGAACATGGTTGTCCATTAAACAATATCCATATAGCGTATAACCGCTCAAATTTTTATAATGTGCAAGTGTTTCTAAAAATCTTTGTTTGTCTTCTTCATCTTCAAACATATTTTGTTTATTAATTCCCCTACACATCAGATGATAGATTCCTGTTTCACTTTTTGCTCGCGCTTTTCTCGGCATAATATCACCTCGATATTAGTATATCATCTTTTTTATTTTGGGGACACTAAACCTGTCCCCTCGTCCCTTTTCGACTTTTCACACAGTCTGCCGTCACCATGTCTACTTTAACAGGAATTTATTACCTATAATTTAGCTGTCTCTAGAGAACACCTGAGATGAAAGCGAGGTCAACGGATTTTTTACGTCCGTTGACCTCGTTTTCATTTACCTATTTTTCTTTATAGAAACAGTGTTCGAATTTTTGAAACACCGCAACACGTCACCTTATCCCTTCTGACCCTTGTCCTCTTTAAAAAATAGAGTCCAGCAAGTCTAGCAAATAATGATGTTTTCCTCCTGCTTTTGTCATTCCTGTAATCCAGTCTATATCTATTCCCCAATGTCTATATAAATAAAACTGTATAACTAAAATTGCTACCGTACTTCCAACTATCCCTACTATGAAATATTTGAATATATATTTTTTCATCTCTATTATTGATATAGATTTTTCACGCCTTGCTTTCCTTCCTTCATAAAAAATTTTACTTCCATAATATGCTATTATTAAAGGAACTATCTTAAGCGGCTGCCATGCATATATCCCTTGCTTAGAAAATGAATATAATGCACCATCTATATTCATTAAGTATGACATTAGTGAAAAAAACATCATGCTACGCCATCTAGAATCCAAAAGATATGCGACCATTTCACTAGACCATTTCTTTACAGTAAATTTATAATTTAGTATTATCTCAATTATTTGCCTCATTTTTTTCAGGCTCCTTTATATGAGCTTCATTATTCACCAGATCTTTTAAAGCTTTAGTAAAGCTAATGCTATCGATTACCGTAATAACGTGAGATCCTTTTTTCATAATATAAGCTACGCCATCTTTTACAAGTGCTTTCCCGCCCATTCCATATTGCGATAAATCATATATCATTCCACCCCCATTTTTATAAACCTTTTCAAAGAACTCTCTTTCAAAATTAGCATCATAATCATCACCACTAATTCCTGTCATAATACTCCGTATACCACTATTAACCGTATTCGTTCCATCTAAAAACAAATATGTCCCTCCAATAGCAGCAAGTTCACTAGTTGACAGAACAGTTGTTGCACCAGCAACCGCTGTTGCAGTTCCAGTCCCAAAATCAAAAACACCTTCTGCCACTTTTTGATAGTCAACGGTATCTTGACTTCCAGATGATTGGCTTTGTTCTAATTGATTTCTATAGTAATTCGCCCTATCAACCATTTCTGGATCGGTATTGATTATTTTACCTAACGCGTAGTTTAAACCACCTTTTAACCAGTCTTTATTCTCCTTACTAATTAAACAATCTAGCAAAGGATACAAACTTTCAGTGATTCTTTCATCGTCACCTTCACCAGTTAACTGATTCTGACTATTATAATTACTCATAGCATAATATTTTGCGAGAACGGCCTTCATATAGCCTTCATCTTTACTTTCTAATGCAGCTGCTAATTCTTCTGCAAAGTCATATTGTTCATGTCCTAACCAATTATTTTTTGTCTCACTAACTGCCGTGCTTGCTCCAGTATTACTATCTCCACCTACAATTTTTGCTGCGATGGATCCAACAAGTGCACTTGCCCATTGCATAACTGCTGGGTCTTTTATGTTTTTCAGTTCATTCATGACGAGCTGATTGATTCCTGCTCCGGCGGCTCCTGATGCAAAGTCTCCACCACCAAGTTTCGCCATTATTCCTCCGGCAAAGCTATCTAATGCAATTTTTTCTGGACTGCCTTCTTTTAATCCTAAGTCGCCGATTGCTTTAAATGCTAATTCGCCAAACAATCCGGCTAATTCTTGTTGTTCTTCTATTTTTTTCTTGTCAAATATCTTACCTAGTGCGTTTAAGGCTTGTTCTGTGTTTCGGCTTAGTCCACTTAAATCTTGATTTGGATTGTTTCGTATTTCAATCGTACCTGGTGCTATTGCCGATTTTGTTGTGCTTGATGCATCGCCATTTGCTGTAACACTTGGGGCTGGAGTGAAGCCTTTATCTTTTTGTGCAATTTCATTGCCGTTTGCATCTCTGCCTGCATTGTAATTTACACCACTACTTTTTGCTGTATATTCTGCTCTGTTTTCAAGGTTGGTGAAGGTTAATGTTCCTGTGGTGAGCGCATTTTTTACTGCTTCTGCTTCACTGGAGATAACCGCACCTTTTAGGTCGGTGTTTTTGCCTACTTCGATATCGAAGCCTTCTTGTCCTGCGTAGATTCCTGCTTGATCGGTTACACTTTGGTAGGTGGAATCGGTTTTTCCTTTACCGATTGATCCATGCGTGCCGCTTGCTTTTCCAGTGCCGAAACCGCCGCCTATGTTTTTATTGCTGAAATTGTAGTCGTCTGTGTCTTGCAGGCTGGCGATATTTAGGTCACCTTCGGTTTTAACTTCGACTTTGTCTCCTTCGACTTTGGAACCGGTTATATTGGTGTCATTGCCGGATTCTAGGTTTAGGGTGTCTTTTGCATCTATTGTACTTCCTGTGTGGGTTACGGCGTTTTGATTTTCTTTACCGCTTCCTTTACTGAAGTTTGCAAAGGCGCCTGATCCTATGGTTCCTCCGACTGACCAGGAAGAGGAGCTTGTTTTTGTGTCGATTTGTTGTTTGTTTTGTGCTGCATCGATGTTAATGTCTTGTTTTGCTTTGAGGGTAATATCTTCTCCGGCTGTGATGTTAGTTCCTTTTAGGTTGATATCTTTTTCTGTCGCTTGGATATTAACATTTCCGCCTGCTGTTACATTGGAAGGGTTTACGGTTTCTATATGGGTGATTTGTTCTACGCTTGTTTTCGTGCTGCCTATGCTGATGTTTACGCCGATGGATGGTTTGCCGCCATTTTTAGCGAGTTCATCTTTGACCTTTTGCAGGTCTTCAACCGCTTTGTAGGCGTAGAGTGTTTTTAATCGGTCGTCTTGTACTTCACCGGAGCGTTTGACTTCATCCGCCGTTTTAAAGGCGGTATCCAGAACAACTCCGCCTAGGGATACGCTTAGACCGCTTTGTTTGAATTCATATTTGTACTGGCTATCGTAGAGGTCTAGAGAGTTGTCGAGGTTGATTTCTTTCCCTTTAAGGGAAATGTCTTTGCCACCGATGAGGGTTGCACCTTGTCCATTGATTGCATTGCCGGCTTCTAGAGTTACGTTGCCGTCAATGGAACCGATGGTGCTGCCAATACGCGCTAGAATTTGTTCTTTGAGTGTGGATTTTTCACTTTTACTGCCGATGGTGAAACCAAAACCGCCACCGCTGAAAAGACCGGATTTTTTGGTGTAGGAGTAGTGCTCGGATGCACCGGTTTCGTCGACAGTTTCGAGGTTGATATCGCTGCCGGCTTTTAAGGTGACATCATTTGTGCCAACTACACTGCTGGCCTTGAGTGTTATGTCGTTTCCGGCGTTCATTTGTACAGAGTCACCGGAGATCATACTACCAACAACTTCGTTGGTGAGGGAATAGTCTCGTTTGAATGTGGTTTTCTTAGATAAAAAGCCTGATTTACTTGTCTTTGATTCTTTCAGAGATTCATGTTTTTCTGTAACACTATCTAGGGTAATGTCTTTCCCTGCGCTTAGTTCTACTTTTCCTTGTTGGCTAACAGCTGAACTTCCGGTAAAGGTGATATCCCCATCAGCTTGCATCGAAATCTCTTTACTTGCAGATATATCTGTACCTACATTCGTTTCATCATAGTGCATATTTCGATTGTAGTTACTGCTATATCCTTTGCCGATATCAGAGGCATCCACATCTTTGACATGACCTAGTGACATATTTCCACCGCTTGTAGCAGTTATACGATCTCCCGTAGCTTGCACACCAGTTAAATTCATATCCCCATTTGAAATTATGGATAGATTATTTTTTGCATTGATTTGAGTTCTCTGGTTTTTTACTCTATTTTTTTTCTGGAAATTATAGGAGTCATAATCGTCTACAGCATCCATTGTATTGGCTACAGCAGTAAGTTGCAAATTACCGCCTGCCTGCAAACTAATATCTTTGTCCGCTTTTATTTCCGCCGCCTGCATATCCATATCAGTCCCAGCTGTTAAGTTGATACTACCACCAGACTCTAAACTACTTATCTGATTGATCCGCTTATCAAAGAAATGTTTAGCTGTATAAAAATACGTTTGCGTATCTTCTGCAACGTCAAGTCTCAAATCATGCCCCGCTTGTATGCTCATATCCTTGCCTGACTTTAATTCAGCAGCCTGCATATTTAGATCGTTTTTCGCGGTTACATTGAGGCGCTCTCCAGCTTTAAGCATAGAGCCATATAATATACTCTCCTGAATTTGCTGATTGTTATCAAATTTTGCACTGTCTATCTTTGCAACAACACCCAGATTTATGTTTTTAGCATCTAATTGCATATCGGTTCCCGCATTCAAATTGCTTTTTATCAAATTCATATCTTGTCCGGCAATCGCTGTGAGTCCATGCTCTGCACTAATATCAGCACTTTTACCGATATTAGAGACCTGATGCATTCCCCCCGTCACTTGGTGTTCATAATTTTGTTGATAAGTCTCACTCGTAATATTGTTACCAGCCCGTAAGGTAATATCTGTACCACTTATATTCCCACTTAAATTTAAAATATCTTGCTCTGCGGTAATTTGCATAAGGTTTCCGCTGTCCAATGTACCACCAATGTTTCGAACATTATCAGCATGTATACTAATAGCCTCATCTGCTTGGATGGTACTGGTATTATGCACATCACCCGAAACATTGATATTCACACGATCTGCAGTGATAATCGCCCCATCTGGTTTTAGATCACCCGCGTGTAAAGCGGAGAGATAGACGACAGGAACAAGGACTTTCTGTCCAGAGACTTCCTGTTCGACTAACCATACAATGTCTTGGGTTAAGGCAGCCTGTTGCTCGGCAGTTAATGCTATACCAACATTCAGGTTAAGGTCATCGGCATTATTTGCTGCATTTTGCAATAAAGTTTGATACTGGCTTTCAACACTATCATTGCCATCTAGATAAGACCTGCCAGTTAATTCCGTAATTTGGTCCCGTACCAGCTTTTGTTCATAAAATCCGTCTCCCAGACGTTTCATCGTCTTCGCTGGATCATGCCCAATTTTGTCTAGTAGATAATCACTGGAAATAAAGGTTTTTAAATTTGTAAATTTGGCGTTTGTTTCTACAAGATATTTTGCTGTCGGGTCTGGTTTTATGTTATACAGCCCATTTTTCGGTAGAATGATTCCCCCTCCGTTATTCGTCTGCGGCATTGTAACCGTATCTACATGCCCAGAAGAGGGTAATAGCAATGTTATATTATTCCTGTCACTATAGTCTGCACTATCATCTAATTTATTTACACTTTCTTTAAAGTGACTATCTTCATGAGGTATAGTCTCCGCTTCATTTTCTACGATAATCTTTGGCTGCGTTCCTACTAAATCCGCTTTTTTCTTTATATCAAAGCCAGAAGTTCCATTTAGATTAGGATTGAGCGAAGTTTCTTCTTCGTTTCGTATGACACTCTTTGGATTTTGATCCACTTCATTCATTTTTTTCTTTATATCAGCACCATGATATGTACTGCCGACCGTATTATTGACTTGTGTCCCTTGGATGTTGACTTCTTTTCCACCGCCAAAAATGGCTGGCATTGTAAATAGATCTTCTATTGTTTGTTCGTAAATGGGACTTACATCCCAATCCGAATAATTATTCTTGTGAATAACACTCGTACGAAATTTTTCCACTCCACTTCGTGTAGTGATACGATTGCCATCTAAACCAATATTATTTAATATATTTATCTGTGTATTAAGCTTTTTTCCGGCCAAAATACTACTATACTCATTTTTTGCTACATCTGCCTGTATGAAAACATTTTTCTGTGCAATAATTTTTGCTTCTGAAGAATTTTGAATAATTGTTGTTTCTAAAACTGTCTGATTATATACAGATTCCTCCTCCCACCAAATATGTATACCATCAAAATAATCCATATCGACTCCTCGATCAGATACCACTTTATCTTCACTGGAAATCACCTTCTCTTCAACTTCAAACATGCTCTTTTTATTTACCATATAATCAGCATAAATCACAATATCTTGATCCGCTTCAATGTTCGCCGACTGATTCGTCAGTGTTTTCGCTCTTGTTTTGTAGTTACCATCTGCATTCTTTTCTTCACTACCAGCAATATTAATATCTCCCATACTATAGATCAGTGCACCATCGCTGTTGGTGATAGCATCCTTAACATAGAGATTTACGCTGTTTGTCGCGGCGATTGCAGCGGTTTCACTTTCATTGGCAATTTTATCTGCGTCTATTGTTATATCTTTCCCAAAGAGGCTGCCGCTGTTTTTAACTTCATTATTTGCCGTAATTGTCAAGGTTTCATTGGCTGTCAGCGTTCCTCCGGCTGCATTTTCTACGTTTTGTCCATGCAGATTTAAGTTACCGCTAGCTTCTATCGTTCCAGCATTGGTCAAAGTACCGCCAGCATTTAGGGTAAAATCTTTTGCAATTTTCCAGCTGCCATCTTTGCCATTGGTGAAATTTCCAGCCACTTTTAGGGTTAGGTTTTTACCGGTGCTGATGCTGCCTGCATCGGTTACTTTGTTAGCATCTATTACTACATTTTCTTGTGCTGCTATTTTTCCTTGGGTTCCTTGCAGAGATTTAGCCTGCATTTCAAAATTTTGTCCGGCTTCAGCTGTTCCTTTGTTATTGATAAAATCAGCTGTTTTCAGTTCTAGCGTTAAATTCTGTCCGGCTGCCATTTCTCCACTGGTATTATTGAGGGTGCTTTCGGATGTAATTTGAAGGTCTTTTTGACTAAATAGCTTTCCACTGGTATTATCTAGTGTTTTTGCTCTCAGATCGACAGTTTCATTGCTAACGATAGTGCCTGATTTGTTGCTTAGTTTGTCTGCCTGCACATTTAGCTGATCTTTGGCTGAGATTGTACCTTGGGTATTTTCTATTGTTTGACTCTTTAGCTTTAGTACTTGGTTGCCAATGATTTTTCCTTTGGTATTGTTTAATGTTTTGTCTGCCGCAAGCGTAAATATACCATTGCCGGCATGTTGGATTTGTCCTTGACTATTATCTAGTTTCTTTACTTCGATGGACAGGTTTTCACTGTTGGTGGCAATTTGTCCATTGGTATTATCTAAAGTTTCTGTATATATTGCAAGGTCACTTTGCCCATATTGCAGTAAAGTCCCACTTTGATTTTGAATATTGTTTGCGTTAAGCTGCAGTTTATTTGCCTTTGTTACCCCTTGATCGTTGATGAGGGTATTTTTTGCATTAAGGGTAATGGTATCTCCTGCACTTAAGTTCCCTTTACTATTGTCAATATTACCTGTGCGGGCAATTATTTCTGCATTTTGCCCGGCATAAGACTCTGCGCCAGTCAAGATAACTGTATCGCCCTGCAACGTAAGATGTTTTCCTGCTATGTTTTTTCCAGTTGCCGTTAGTGTTTTTTCTGCTGCAATGGTTATATTTCCAGAGTCTCCTAGATTACCGTCTGTTTTAAGACCTGCGATCAAAGTTCCTGTGGAGGTAATATTTCTTCCTGTAAGGTCAACGTCTTTTTCCCCAGCGATTGTGCCAGTCGATAGCAATTGTTCCTGTGCTTCAAGGGTTAAATCATCTTTACTAAAGATGGTACCTTGATTGTTTATCTCTTTTTGCTGAAGTTCTAGTTTTTCGCCGCTCTTTATTGCAGCATCAGCTGCATTTTCTAAACTATCACTATCTAATTGCATTCCTTCCAGCGCAATTATATTCCCTGCGTTGGTTATTTTACCTTTAGCATTTGCAGTTAGATTTTTCGTTGCTTGTGCCAATTGGTTGATCTTTATATCTTGCTCTGCTTTTAGAGACAAATCTTTCCCTGCGATCAATTTATCTGCGGTAAGATTATTTGCTTTTACTGTTACATTTCCATTAGCTGAAAATTCTCCGCCGGTTACATCTGTGTTTTCTGTTTGCATAGTTAAATCGTTGCCGGCTTGCATAATTCCTTGCTGATTCGTGATTGTGCCTGCTTGTTGGCTAATGTTTAAATTTTGCTCTGCTATAATGATCCCACTGTCATTTTTTAGTTCTTCTCCAACATGTAGCGTTGCATTCTGCTTAGCAACAAGGTTACCGTCTTGATTCGTAAGTTGTTTTGCTGTTAAGTTTAGATCTCCGTTACTGATGATCTTCCCTTTGCTATTGTCAATATTACCTTCTGCAGTGATTTTTGCTGATTCGTCTCCAAATAGGATACCTTGGTTATGAATATCTTTTTGCTCTAGCTCTAATTTCCCACCGCTCTTTATCGCTGCATCAGCTGCATTTTCTAGACGATCACTATCTAATTGCAGTCCTTCTAACGCAGTCATATTCCCTGCGTTGCTTATTTTACCTTTCGCCTTTGCAGTTAGATTTTTCGTTGCCTGCGCCAACTGATTAATTTTAATATCTTGCTGTGCTGTAAGTGTTAGGTCTTTCCCTGCGATTAGTTTATCTGCAGTAAGGTTGTTTGCTTCTACTACTACAGCTCCGTTGGCTGAGAATTCTCCACCGATTACATCGGAGGCTTCTACTTGTACAGTTAAGTCATTGCCAGCTTGTATAACACCTTGATTGTTCGTTATTGTTCCTGTTGTCTGGTTAATGCTTAAATCTTTATCTGCAAGGATGATCCCATTGTCATTTTTCAGCTCTTCTACGACATATAGCGTTGCATTTTGCTTGGCAACAATGTTACCACCGTTTTGATTGGTAAGTTTTTCTGCGGTTAAGTTTAGAGCACCGTTACTAATAATTTTACCTTTGGTATTGTCAATATTACCTTCCGCAGTGATTTTTGTTTCTTCTTCTCCAAACAGGGTGCCTTGGTTACTGATATCTTTTTGCTCGAGCTCTAGTTTTTTGCCACTTTTTATTGCGGCTTTTTCTGTATTTTCTAAGCTTTTGCTATGTAGTTGCATGCCTTCTAACGCAATCATATTCCCTGCGTTGGTTATTTTACCTTTAGCATTTGCAGTCATATTCTTTGTCGCTTGGGCTAATTGGTTGATTGTAAGATCTTGCTCTGCTTTCATCATTAGATCTTTCCCGGCGATTAGTTTGTCTGCAATAAGATTGTTTGCTTTTACTGTTACATCTCCGTTGGCAGAGAATTCTCCGCCAGCTATATCGGCATTCTCTGCTTGTAAGGTTAAGTTGTTACCGGCTTGTACAATTCCTTGATTGTTGGCTATTGTGCCAGTTTCTTGTATCATATTTAAGTCTTGTTCTGCTAGAATAATTCCAGTATTATTTTGCAGTTCTTCTCTGATATTTAGCGTTGTATTTTGTTTGGCTACGATGTTTCCTTGATTTTGATTGTTTATCTTTTCTGCAGTTAGGTTTAGATCGCTGTTGCTGATGATTTTGCCTTTTGTATTGTCAATTGTATCTTCTACCATCATTGTGATCGTATCTTTTGCAATGAGTTGTCCATTGTTATTTTGTAGGTTTCTGGTTTTGAGATCAATTGTTCCATTGCTGCCAATGTTGCCATTTGTGTTATCTAGTTCGTCGGCTATTTCTAACGTAAGTTCTGTTTCAGCTAGATTGGCAATGCGTCCTTGTTGATTGTCTAGCCTTTTGGCAGTGATCTTGGTTTGATTTGCTTCGATTTGTCCGGTTTGATTTTGTAGTGTATCTTTTGCTGAAAGTTCTAAGCTGCCGTTGCTTTTTAAAGTTCCAGCTTGATTTTCTATGGATTGTGCTTGTAGGGTGAGTGTATTGTCGGCACTTATTTTTCCGTTTTGATTGTTGATGGCACCTGTTGCGGTAAGTTGTACGTTTCCTTCACTGCCGATTTGGCTGTTTTGGCTGTTAATATCACCGTCTAGTGCTTTTAGGTGAATGGCTTGGTCGGCATATAGTGTAGTATCTTGTAGGTTAAGTTGGTTGGCGGTGATTTGTAGATTTGTTTTTGCTAGGACTTTTCCGTTGGTTTGTATATTGTCTTTTGCATTTAGTTGGAGGTTTCCGTTTTGTCCCCAGGTTCCGTCTTGTTGGATGCCTGCGGCTAAGGTGCCGTTTGAATGGATTTGGTTTGCTGTTAGTTCGAGTGTGTTGCCTGCGGCTATTGTGGCTTGGTTTTCGATTTGGTTTGCAGCTTGGAGGTTCGCGTTTTGTTTTGCATAGATTGTTGCTTTGTTTACAATAGCGTCTTTGGTGTCAATATGAAGATCGCCGGCTGTTGATACGGTTCCACTGAGACTGATTTGTCCTTCATTGTTTAGACTCAGATTCCCGCTGCTGGCGGAGAGGGTGCCTTTGCTGTTGACGCCGACGCCTTTTTCGGTGCCGACTAATTTGATCTTGCCGGCGTACATGCCGCCTAAGTTGCTGACGTCAATTGCAACTTGGGGTTTTTGTTGTTCTTCTTGTAAAGGATTCGCGGTTAGGGTGGCTGCATTTACTTGGTTTGCTCCGGTAACTACGTTTAGGTCTTTGGCCCAGATGCCGGCGTTTACGGTGAGGGCACGGCTGATGAGGTCTACTTTGTCAGTTCTTGTGGCGTCTATTCCGTTGCCTTCTATGGCAATTGTTCCGTTTGTTACGCGAAAGGCTTCTAAACTGCCGCTGCCGCCGAAGATGGGTACGCCGGTTGTGAGTACGGCGCGTCCTGTGTTGATAAAGCCAAAGCCATTGCCCATGATGCCATTGGGGTTGGCGATAATGACGTCTGCTTTTTGTCCGGCGATTTCTAAGTAGCCTTGGAGCTGACTGATATTGGTGCCGGTAACTTCATTTAGAATGATACGGGCTGCGCCGTTTTTTAGGTTGTTGTTTCCCATGATATAGCCTGCGAGTTCTGTTTTTGACATGCCGAAGGCATTGTTTAGGATGAGGCCTTTTTTATCTATGTCAAATTGTTGGTAGAGGTTTCTTGATATGCCGGCTGCTGAGGGTGTTGCGATTTGTACGACGGTTGTGCCGTTTTGTGCTTGTTCAATTGCGGGACGGTTTTTTGCGGCTGCATTTGTGTCAGCGACTACTTGCGCTGCAGCAAAAGATGGCTGAAGCGTGAAGCTTAAGAGCGTAATCCAGCTGATGATTTTTTGCCATTTTGGCTTCCTTGCGGTTGGTCTTGCCATTTCTTTTCCTCCTTGGGTTGGTTCTTTTTTGGTTGTTAGATTGTTTTATTTTACATCTGATAGATGAGCTGAAAACCGATGACGGCGCCTTTTGCTTCCATGTGCTTTGGCTTTTTCAGAGCGGTTCCAACAAATAGGTCGTATTGTGTTCTGGAGGCATCGAGTTTGCCACGTAAGCCTAAAACGGCACCGGCTAGTTTTTTGCCTGCATTTTGATTTGCGGTGGCGCCGCTGATTTGTCCATAGTCGAGTCCAATATAGAGTTGGTTGGCATCGTCAAGTGCAATACTGAATTCATTTTGCAGATACCAGCCGTTTTCGGCGGATAGTGTTGTTTCTCCATCAAAGCCTCGTACGGTGTAACGGTTGCCGATGCTAAGAAATTCTGAGGCATAGAGGGTGTCTTGGGTGTATTGTCCGTGCAGGATGCCTGTATATTGTCCTTTTCTGCTGCCAAATTGTAATGGTACAGTTAGGTTTGCGTCTAGGGTCCAAAGCTGGTAGCGGGAGGTTGGCAGATCGGCTTCTTTAAAATATTCTTGTGCACCAAACCAGGGTACACCTCGTTTGTAGCCTACTGTGTAGTCGAGGACGTTTTGTCCGATGTATTGTTTTTGGGTGAGAGAGATTTGTGCGGCTGTCATGTCACGACGTTGTCCTTCGAGTTCGGTGTCTTCAATATAGGATTTGCTATGCGATTTGGTCAAACCTAATCCGAGGGTGGTTTTGCTGTTTTGATCTCGGTAGATCAGACGGTCTACATTGAATTCAAATTTGGTGCTTTTGCCGGAAAAACGAAACGCATCGTTTTCTAGGGGAACGGTCTGGTGGTATCGATAGGAAGATCCTGAAAATGTATAGGTCCAGTATCCTTGTGGGATCGAATAGTATATACTGTTGCCTCGGGTGCCGTGTGAGTTTTGTTCTCTGTCAGCGTCAAAGTTATATGATAGGTTAAATAGATCGTTGCTGCCGAATAGATTGTCGTAGGAAAAGGTTCCTGAGGTTTGCAGTCTTCCGGTTGCTTGACTGCCGGAGTCGTCAAGGGAGAGAATGGTTTTCCAGGGTTTGGTCTTTTTTAGGGATAGTACGACGATGCTTTCGCCCTCTTTTTCTCCGGGTACTAATTCCATCTCAACGTCTTGGGATGGTACGCGTTTCATTTGCTCTAGGCCTTGTTCTAAATCACGCAGATTTAGGATTTGTCCGGGGCGTGCGGGAAAGGCGTTATGCCAGTTGGTTTGTGCACTGCCTTGGGCAAATCGAATATCTTGTATGATTCCGGGTACAAGCGTCAGGGTTAGGGTTCCTTGGGATAAATTTTGCTGTGGTATGAGTACTCTTGTTGTGACAAAACCACGGTCAACAAAGTTTTCCGTGAGTTGTTTTACGATGAGATTGATGCCCTGCCAGCCAATTTTTTGCCCGATGTAGGGGGCAAGTACATGTTTTGTCCATGGAAATTGGTCTGTAGATTGACCTTCAAGTACGATGTTTTGAATTAAAAAACTTGGTGTCTCTTCGGGCAAAGTCAAGGTTGTTTGCTTGTCATGTTCTTTTTGCAAAAAAACGTCGGGTTTTTGTTGATTGAATAGACGTTCTTGTTCTGTTTCACGGGCTTTTTGTTTTTGCTGTTCTTTGTCGTGAAGACTGCTCCCTTTTTGTACAATTGGGTCAGGTGGTGATGGCGCCGCTTGTACCAGTTGTGTATTCACGAACAGGATTAAAATGCTTACGATGAAAGATGTAGATCGTTTTGTACAAAAAATTTTTAAATATGACACGTACCGGCCTCTTTTCGATAATTTTGTATAATTCCTGTGGTAAGTATATGTTATTTTGAGAATGATTGTCAATATCGCAATAAACCAAAAAGACCATAGAGTACAATACTCTATGGTCTTTCATAATTTAGTTAACTAAATTATTGATTTAAAATCCATGCAACGCCATCATTTTCATTGTCTTTGGTTACCTTATCGGCAGTTTGATTTAAATTTTACTTATTTACTAACAAAACGTTCATCAGCTAATCTTGCCCTCATTTACTGTCCGCTCTATCTAATTCAAATATCTTTATTATAGAGCGAATTTCTTCAATTGATATAGCTTTAAAAAGAAAATCAAATATTTCTCTATTAATTAGGCATTTATACATTTGAAACATCAAAAACACATGACTTTCCTTATCAGGAATGCTTAAACATATAATAAATTTAACTTTAATTCCATCAACTTCGAATTGAACAGTTTTCTTTAAACGAACTAAACTGATACCTAGCCTACATGCACCATCTTGTGGTCCAGCATGCGCAACAGCAAATCCAGGAGCAAAAACAATATATGGTCCATTTGCATGGACAAGCTCAATCATTTTGTCTATATATTGCTGTTTTAAATGTTCTGTTTTTAAAAGAAGCGCTCCAGAAGCTTTGATAGCTTCAATCCAATCGCTCGCTTCAAAATCTAATAAAATATGCTCATCTTTTAACATCTTATAAAAATATTGTTTTTTTTGATTTTTAGATTTTATTATATAACATTCATTTAAAGCTTCTATTTTAGGTTCTATCACCAGTGCGTCATTTGATGAAATGAGCTGATATTCTTTAACATATTTTTCAATTTTTTTAATGGTTAACTTTTTCTTTGCAATTTTAGACGTTTTTTGAATAAATTCCTGCATTTTCTTGACATCGGCCTGTAGAAATAACTGGTTGACTACAATTACTGGACAACTTGTATTTTCAAGTGGAACAGTTGATATAATAAAATCTCCATCAAAATTTTGATTCACCATATATGCAGGTATAACATCATCAATCACGACATTAAAGTATTTTACTACTCGCGCCTTTAAAAGCAGAGATACACAGCGTCCAGTTGGACATACCATAATTGCGTGCAGAGGTTCATTCTCTTCATTTCTCGCTTCAGTTACAGAAGCGATATGCATTGCAATATAAGAAATATCGTTTCTATCCATTTTCTTATCAATAATTTCCTCAATGATGTAAATGTGTTTCTCAATACAATCAAAAATCTGTGGATAAAGTTCCTCTAATTCCTCATAAAATGGATTTTTTTGCATTTTTAAATTTGATTTAAGATGATAAATTGTTGATACAATATGACTGTAAAGATTTTTATAGTGTTCATATCCGAACTCTTCTAAAATATCTAAATTATTACATACATCCCAAACAAAAGCTGAAATCTTAATCTGTTCATTCGCTTCAGAATCAAATTCGATAGGTAAACGTTTTACGTCCAAAATAGATTTTATTTCTCGATTGAAACCTTCCAGCTCATACTCCGTAATTTTTTCCTTCGCAAAATAAGATTGTGCTAAACGCTCTAGAAATCCTCTATTTTTTTGATCAACCATATTTATATTATTGTACATTAAATACTTTCTTTGGAGAATCCGATTAAAAGCAATTAAAATATAATTCAGTATTCTTCTAAAAGATTCATCATTTAAAACAATACTTTCTTGTTCTAAATTCTTTATAATTTCTCTACTTACGAAGTCTGGATTGATTTCTCCTACAGTAAGTTGATCTAATAATATTTTATATGTTGAGCTAGATTGACTATCTAATTCATTTACTACTGAATTTAGATACGCTCGTACATTTCTCTCATCACCGGTAATAATAAACCCATGATTTCTTTTTGAAATAAGCTCTAAATTCTTATTTTTCATCTTTTTCTTAAGTAATTCCATATCATTAATAGCAGTGCCTCGGCTAATAAAAAGCTGATTTGATAAATCATTTCCTGTAACATAACTTGATGAAAAAAGCAAAATTATTGATTCTATATTGATTCGTTCCT
Source organism: Massilibacillus massiliensis (assembly GCF_900086705.1). Taxonomy (NCBI): domain Bacteria; kingdom Bacillati; phylum Bacillota; class Negativicutes; order Selenomonadales; family Sporomusaceae; genus Anaerosinus; species Anaerosinus massiliensis. The sequence continues at coordinate 1,282,004 of NZ_LT575483.1, forward strand.
CTATTGACATTTTATAACGATAAAAATTTATTTTTTTCATCATGTGGATACTTTTTTCAATGAACATATCATTTTCTAATGTTTGAACCATATTGTGATCAATCGAAATTAATGGCTGTCCTAATTCATCATTAAGTTCATAAATATCATTCTTTAACGTACGATAGGAAATATTAAATTTTTCTAAAAACTCATTTGTACTTATTCTTCTACCGCTTTGTAATTGTGTCATTATGATATTTTTTCTATAGTTCATCTTTCATCACCAAGTCTTTTCTACAACAATTTGATTCTCACTACGTTATACTTGCAACTTTAAGTCATCGATTACTATTTTACAGTTTCTTAAACTTTCTATAAGAATATACTCTCCTATAATTCATAAAGTTATCGACTCTCTTGCTAAGTTGAGTTTTCATCAGCTTAGCAAGAATAGTCTAGAGCTTTCCATTTAAATTTATGAAAACTTTTGAATGACCAGCTTTTCGAAACTATCCGTATCTTTTTTTGCAAGTTCATCTAAAAACTTTGGATTTTTAAATGTTTCAATCACCTTAGCCAACATTGGAAGCTGTTCCTTACCATCACGAATAGCCAAATTAAGTACATATTGAATTTCAATATATTCACTCGGATCCTCCATATTCCTAAAGGGTACCGGCTTTATTAATCTTAAGAAACAAATAGATGACTCATTAACAAATTCTGAATCCGTATGCGGAATGGCAATTGGAACCTCAGTATTAAGACCGGTTGGAAAAATTTTTTCACGTTCTATACACTTTTCACCAAATATACACTTAACATATCCTTTTTTATATAATGCTTGAGCTGTTTTCGTTATTGCCTCATTCCAATTAGCAGCACAATCCTCTATAACAACAATTTTTATTTCCACAATGCCCTCCCATTATTTCTGTAAATTTAATTACGCAACTGCAGCTTCCAAGCATCTACACCAAGTTTTCGTTGTCCCGTCTATTCGCCGACCGTACCTAATTTCATAGTAATGAATCCACAGCCTTTTTGATATCATTTTTAAATATATAGCTTCCAGCAACTAAAATATCTGCTCCCGCAGCTGCACACTGTTTTCCAGTATCTTGATTTATTCCACCATCCACTTGAATCATATAATTATACATTTTTTCTTTACGTAAATTATAGAGCCATTTAATTCGCTCAAGTGCATTAGTTTGAAATGGCTGTCCACCAAAACCTGGTTCAATTGACATCACGAGTGCAACATCTACTTCTGCAAGATAAGGCTCATAATTTGCTACATTTACTTCCGGCCTCATTGTAATTCCAACTTTTACATTTTCGGATCTTATATGTCGTATTAAAGCTAGGTTCTGATTCACATTACTCATCGCATCTACATGAAACGTTATATTATCTGCACCAGCATCAATAAAAATATCTACAAAATATGCTGGATTCGTAATTACCAAATGAACATCAAGAAACAGCGATGTCAATCGCTTGACTGCTTTTAAAATATCAGGCCCAAACGTCAAATTTTTTACAAAATTTCCATCCATGACATCAAAATGGACCCATTTTGCCTTACTGTTTTCTATTTGATTAAGTTGCTCTTTAATTTGCGCAAAATCTGCACTTAAAAGTGAAGGTGCAATAATCATATAAATCTCCTCCTAAGAATGTAATTTAAAATTTTATTCAATGACTAATTTGTTCCAGTGCGCTCGCCCTTTATTAAAAAATATGTAGTCTGATAGCTTAAGCCATATTAAAGGCCTTTAAAAACAAGCTCTATAAAGAGATAAACTAATTATAAATATTTGAAAGAATCTTAAAGATTATTGAATTTTATCTTTTGAAAACTCTCAATCAAGTTTTCAACCGCGACCACTGATGTTTTATCAATTGCTTCACGACTGATGGCAGCATTATGCGGTGTTAAAATAACATTTTCAAATTTAAACAATCGTTCATCGAAATTTGGTTCATCCGGATGAACATCTAATCCAACCGCAAATAAATTTCCTTCTTCAAGGTTTTTAATCAAAGCCTGCTGATCAATTAAAGAAGCTCTGGCTGTATTAATTAAAACTGCATCCTTCTTCATACATGAAAATTCCTTATATGAAATCAATGGCCGCTCATCAAATGCTGGCAAATGTAAAGTTATAATATCGGCATTTATTAATACATTTTCCAATGTCTCCTTTTTGATATTATACTGACTCATAAAGGGTTCATCATAATAAACATCATACGCCAATAAAGACACATCAAAAGATTTCAATTTTTTCGCAACTTCTTTTCCAATAGAGCCTAATCCTATAATTCCTACTGTTTTACCAGTAAGATCACGCCCCTCTATTTTCATCCATTTATTTTCTTTGGAATATGCACTTGAAATGCATATTCCCTTTAATGATGCAAACATCAGTGAAATTGCAAATTCTGCAACAGCATTGCTGTTGGCATTTTTAGTAGTTGTTACTCTTATGCTTTTTTCCTTACAATATGCTAGATCAACGTTATCCAATCCAACACCATATCGCGAAACAACTTTTAATTTTGCAGCTGAATCAATCACAGATTGATTCAGCACTTCTGTGCTTAATATTACAGCATCAGCATCTTTTATCGCTGCTTTAAACTCACACTCCGTCATCATTCGGTGATATGGATTGAAAACGATTTTAAATCCAGCCTTCTCAAGCATTTCTTTTGGCTTCGAGCTATACTTACCGAAACTATTTGATGTAACTAATACCTGCATTCCATCCCCTACTTTCTAACTCTGCAGAACAGAATCAAAACTTTATTCCCCTAAATGCTATATACAACGCTCGTTTTACACCAATCCATAATGCTGAATCATATCTACGATCTTTTTATCCATCTCTCTACTAAGTTCTAAAACAGGACGTCGCGCAGGTCCCACCGCTGCTATCCCTGAAAGTTCAACAAAACGTTTTATAACAGAAGGCATCGTTCCTTGCTTATTAAAATCACTAAGAAGTTTTACTTCCTTCTGCAGCAACTCTGCTTTTTGTTCATCACCTGATTTGAGCGCTTTAAATAGATCTAAAATTATATCCGTAATAATATTGCTTAAACCAGCAATTGCTCCTGTAGCACCAAGACGATAACCATCTAGAATAATTGAATCTGATCCTACAAGCACGGACATTTGTGTTCCACAAGTAGCATTAACGTAACCTTTTAAATTTTCGAGATTCCGACTGCTATCTTTTATGCCTACGATATTTTCAATTTTCGATAATCTTGATACAAGATTTGCACTGATATTAACCCCAGTCATCCTCGGTATATTGTATAAAACTACTGGAACCGTTACAGATTTGGCAATATCCTCATAATATTGATAAAGTTCATCTTCTGACGGTGGCACGAAATATGGTGAAATGACTGAAAGCGCATCAACTCCAATATACTCCATTTTTTTTGACATACGAATTGCAGCATGAGTTGAACAAGCCCCCGATCCCGCAAATACCGGCACTCTTTGATTTACCAACTGTACAACTGTCTTGGTGAATTCTATCTTTTCAGCTTCATCTACCGCATAAAATTCTCCATTGCTCCCTAAAACAAATATTCCCGAAATTCCTTTATCAATTAAGTGTTCAACTAACATCTCAGTTGCTTCATAATTAATTGTTTGCTTTTCATCGCGATGAAAAGGCGTGACAATTGGTGTAATAATACCTTCAAACATGTTTTACCTCCTAATAAATTGCATTTAAAATGAACAATGTTTATATTTAAAGTGCTTTACTAATTGCTGCAAGTATAAAATCAATAAAGTTATTCATGCCTCCAGCTGCGACAAGAACACCTGAAGGAAGTGAAGTAACACCAGAATTAGCTACAAATTGCGTACATAAAGAAGCTGTAAAATTAAATGCGAAGAGCGTAAATATCATATAGACACATCCTGTAATCATGGATCTAAACATATTGCCCTTACAAACCATCGTAATCGTAGCCATCGCATAAGTTAATGAAGATCCAAAAAAGGCGGCAGGAAAAAACTTATTCCAAGGAAGAACAAAAGCTAGTAATATACAAATTGGTATCATAACTGCTGCTACCGTGATAGCCGTTTGATTTCCAACCCCTAATGCAATGTCAACACCAATATTAATCTCTGCATCTGCTCCAAGCTTCTTTATCATATAATCTCTAGCAGCTCTACTGATCGGGCTCATTCCTTCCATGAATAGCCTAACCATACGCGGAGTCAATGTAATTGCGGCAGCTAATCCCACTGAAATTTTGATGATTCCAGGCAAAGGCTGTCCTGTAAGAATTCCCAAAAATGCACCTAAAATCGCGCCGATAATTGTTGGATCGGCTAAACTACCAAATTTACTGCCAATCGTCTCAAATGAAATATTAATTTTTTTAATAACCGGAATTTTATCAATCACATAATTTACAGCCAACGCAATCGGCAAAGTTGTCAATATCTGCAGAATTGTGGTACAGGTAGTTCCTTCAAGGCCAAAATATTCTTGCCAATACGGTGCCACCTTGTCCCCAACATAACAGATAAAAACTGAAAGAAGAACGCCAAAGGCTATACTTATACTATAATTTGTTACTCCCGAAATCCCCATCAAAGTTAAAATAAGGGATAATATCGCAGAGGATCTTAAGAGATGCCAGTAATTCCAAATATCAACATTTAATGTTTTAATCAGTTTAAATCGAATCAAGAGAAAATTTACAATTAACCCCAGGGGAACAATAATCGCCGTAAACTGAGTAGCCCACGCCGCTGCCGAAAGCGTCTCCCAGCCAACATCAACGATGCTGAAACCTGTTCCTATACTAGAATAATGTTTAATTACCGGTGTCAATGTAGCAACAAGAAACCCTACAACCAACTGTAAGCCTTGAAATCCAATTCCCACTAAAAGTCCTGCTTTTAACGCTTTAATGAAACTGACTCTAAAAATTAATCCTAAAGCTAAAATCATTAATGGAAGAAGTGCAACAGCACCAACATTCAAAATTGCTTGAACTATATGGCTAAATGTATCCATAGTTGTATCATTTCCTCCTAAATATTATTTCTCTGTTTGTTTTTCCGACAAAATAGTTTCCAGTAATTCAACAATTGCTTTTTTGGTCTTTTCTACACCGATGCCAGTGATAAATGAAGTTACACTTAAAACGGGCTTTGGTAGGGTCCTATCATATTTACCTGTAGTTAATACTAAATCCGCATTTTCCACACAACTCGAAAGTTCTCCCATACTACACGTAGACACATTTACAGAAATATGATGCGCTTCACAAACTTCTTCTACTGTACGTGCAGCAAGCGTGGACGTTGCAACACCGCTTCCACAAGCAACTAGAATTTTCAGCATATAACTCATCCTTCCCTTTTCTTCTTAATAATTAATAAAATCAAAATATTCTTACTATTTGTTCATATACATATTTTACAGAATATTTTTAAAAAAGAAAAATATAAAATGCTACCTCTACTGTCATACATTTGTATTAATCATAAGACATAAATTATCTGAAATAATACAATTCGTAAATTTAAAAACAATTTATGTATTTTAATGCAACTTATATGCAAAACTTCTCTTCTATGAATGAAAAAACATAATCGTCATTATTGCTTGTCCTATATCATTGATTTTTCTTCAATGCTTTTTTTGCAACAGCAGCAATATGTTCCATACACAATCCGAATTGTTTTAATAATTCTTCAGCAGTGCCTGAATGTCCAAATTCATCCTCAATCCCAATTTTCACTACTGGAACTGGATTGTTTTGGCACACCAAACCACAAACAGCATCACCCAATCCACCAATCACACTATGTTCCTCTACAGTAAGTAAAAGACGAGTATCTTTAGCCGCTTGCATAATGATTTCCTCATCAAGCGGTTTTATAGTATGAATATTAATCACCCTCGCATGAATACCATCTTGTGCAAGCAATTCGGCGGCCCGCAGTGCTTCATATACCATCAATCCCGTTGCAACAATTGACATGCCATTGCCATCTCTCAAACAAATTCCTTTGCCAAGTTGAAAACGATATTTATTAAAATCATTGAACACCGGAGCTGCGAATCGACTAAAACGTAGATAAACCGGTCCTTCATGCAATATAGCAGCTTCCACTGCTGCTTTTGCTTCTACGTCATCAGCTGGACAAATAATTGTCATCCCAGGAATAGACCGCATCAGTGCAATATCTTCATTACATTGATGGGTCGCCCCGTCTTCTCCAACCGTGATACCAGCATGTGTCGCTCCAATTTTTACTGGAAGATGTGGATAAGCTATGGAGTTTCGTATTTGTTCAAAAGCACGACCTGCCGCGAACATTGCAAATGAACTGGCAAAAGGAATCATTCCTGAAGCCGCCAATCCTGCAGCAATTCCCATTAAATTACTTTCCGCGATACCACAATCAATAAAGCGTGCTGGATATGCTTGCCTAAAAATCTTTGTCTGTGTGGCCTCCGCAAGATCCGCATCTAAAACTACCATATTTTGATACTTTGGAAAGAGATCCCGTAATGCTTCGCCATAGCTGAGCCGTGTTGCTTTTTTCACCAAATTACTCACTTTTACACCTCTCTTTCTCTAACTTGCTCATATAAATTTTTATTTCTTGCATAGCCTGCTCATATTCCTCCCGATTAGGAGCTTTTCCATGCCATTCTTTCCGATTTTCCATAAAAGAAATTCCCTTCCCTTTTGAAGATCTAGCGATCACGGCTGTCGGGGCTCCCTTTATGCGCTTCGATTCACTTACAGCACTTTCAATTTCTACAAAATCATGAGCATCAATTGTTATAACATGAAAACCAAAAGCTTTAAATTTTTCATCTAAAGGTTCCGGACCGCCAATTTCTGAAACTAACCCATCAATTTGCAAACCATTGCAATCAACAAACATACATAAATTATCCAATTTCTTATGTGCAGCGAACATTGCTGCTTCCCAAACCTGTCCTTCTTCTGTTTCTCCATCGCCCACAATTGTGTATACTCTATAATTTCTATTTTGCAATTTGCCAGCTAAAGCGATCCCGCAGGCTGCCGAAATGCCTTGCCCTAACGAACCGGTAGTCATATCAATCCCAGGTGTTTTTTTCATATCGGGATGTCCTTGTAGCATTGCTCCATTATGACGCAAACATCTTATTTCCTCATAAGAGAAGAATTTTTTATATGCTAAGGCTGCATAAAGAGCTGGAGCCGCATGTCCTTTTGATAATACCAATCGATCCCGTTGTATCCACTTCGGATTCTTGCTATCAATACGCATTTCTACAAAATATAAATACGTCAATAGTTCTACAATTGACAATGATCCCCCCGGATGCCCCGACCTAGCACAATATACTCCGTCAATAATCCCATAACGAATTTGTGCAGATACTCGTTTAAGTTCAAGCTCCTTTTCTTTTTCCATGCTCTTTCTCCCTTTTATTCGCCAAACACTTTTTTGTAATCTAGTCGAAATTTCTCAATTCCTTGATCAGTCAATGGATGTTTCACCATCTGCTCAAACACTTTATATGGTACAGTAGCTATATCGGCTCCGGCATATGCACAATCCATCACATGGATAGGTGTACGGACACTTGCACAAATAATCTGAGCTTGCAGTTGATGGATTTTAAATATTTTTGCAATTTGCTTAATCAAATCAACCCCGGTGGTAGAAATATCGTCTAATCTGCCTAAAAAAGGAGAAACGTATGTAGCACCTGCTCTCGCAGCTAACAATGCTTGATTGACATTAAATATTAAAGTTACGTTAGTTTTAATATTTTCTTTACTCAAAACCTTAACTGCTTTTAACCCCTCTATGGTCATTGGAATTTTCACCACCATATTGGGATGAATTGCAGCAATTTCACGCCCTTCAACAATCATTTTCTCCGCCTTAACTGTTGTCGCTTTCACTTCTCCACTGATAGGGCCATCAATGATTTCTGTAATTTCAGAAATTACTTTTTTAAATTCGCGCCCTTCTTTGGCAATTAACGACGGGTTTGTTGTTACACCAAAGATAACGCCCATATCATTTGCCTTACGAATTTCATCCACATTTGCTGTATCAATAAAAAATTTCACTAAAGCTGCCTCCTTAAATTTTAATAAATATGATGAAACCAAATATCCTCCTTGCGCTTTTAAATTTAAACATTCAATTTTACCTCTTTCTAGAAATTTATCTTATTAACATTCTTCATCCCTCCTACTAAATTTGATATACTTTTGTTATCTAACCATGTACAAATTATACGAAATATTCAAAAAAAACAAAAATATAACTTATTACCTTTAGTATCACACACTTGTATTAATTGTTTTAATATAGAATTTCCAAATAAAAAGCACGATAGAGTACAATACTCTATCGTGCTTTTTATTATTTCATGCAAACGGGATACAATAATCCCTAAATCTTAATTAACTAAAATATTGATTTAAAATCCATGCAACGCCATCATTTTCGTTGTCTTTGGTTACTGTATCGGCAATTTGTTTTAATTCGTCGCAAGCATTTCCCATCGCAATGGAAGTTCCGCTTTCTTTCAGCATTGACAAATCATTTCGTTCATTGCCAATCGCCATGACATTTTTCAGGTCGATTGCATACATTTCGCAAACTTTCTTAAGGGCAATTCCTTTAGATGCGAAAGCATCCACAATTTCTATTCCGTCATCGCCTTCTCGCGTTACATTGAAATCCGCAAAATGGCTGGGTATCCATTGCAGATACCGATCACGTAAAGCAGCAGTTAAATGAAGTAAAAAGATGCGGAAGGGCTCCCTGTCTACGTTAGCTAAAGAAGTCCTTTCCATGACCTCGAATGGAACATTAAAGTTTTTAGAAAATTTCGCAGTTGCTTCGCTCTTTTCTTTCACATACAGCCGATTCAATCCATATACTTTCAGATATAAATCTTCGTTTTCAAGAATTTCAATGAGTTTTTTATAACTATGCAAACTTAGGGGGCGTTTGTCAATCGCTTGAGATTCTGAAAATCCAATATATGCACCGCTTAAACAAATCATCGGTGTCTTTAAATCGAGCTCCTGATAATACGGCAATATAGAATTCGGTGTCCGGGCAGATGCCAAAATGATTTTGATATCTTTTTGCGCTAGTTTTTTAATCATTTTGACGGTGGGCACCGAAATCTTTCTATTATCGCTTAGCAGTGTTCCATCTAAGTCTATCGCAACTAACTTTATATCTTCCACTATTTTACGATACGAATCCCTGCATGATTTTTAATGTCTGCAGCTACTGCTTCAAGATCCGGAACTACGATAACACGTAAGCCACCACGATCTTCTACAATTTTCATGCCATCACAGATCTTATCTAAAGATACTGCATGTGTCATAATTTTATCTACGTCAATTTTACCGCTGCGGATCATTTCTAATGCAAGCGCATTATGCCTTGGTGCTGAAGAGAATACACCATATAATGCAATCTGACGATAGTGAACGAAATTCGCATCAATTTCTAAATTTGGTTTATCTTTTGGCAGACCAGCGAACAGACAAACTTTTCCCATTTTGCTGGCCATATTAATGCCGGCTGTCATTGCTGCTGTATTTCCAGCAGTTACAATCACTACATTGGCACCCATACCATTTGTTAAATCTTTTACCGCTTGGACGCCATCTTGACTGCTTAGGTCAATATAAGCATCATAGTTGAAATGTTTTGCTTCTTCCAAGCGTTTTGCACTCCGGTTGATTAAAAATACTTTTCCTGCACCACGCGCTCTAGCAAGTTCAGCATGCATCAGACCAATCGGACCAGCTCCAATAACAGCTACTGTATCACCCAATTGAATATTCATCACTTCTTGTCCGTTTACTACACAAGCTAAAGGCTCCGCCAAGGACGCTGATAAATAATCCACTTCATCTGGAATTCGATTTACGTTTCCAGCGCGCACTGCACCTGCCGGCACGAGTACATATTCAGCAAACCCGCCGTTATAATGATGCGCAATCGTTTCTCTGGTGTAGCACATGTTTTGCCAGCCGGATAAACAATAGCTGCAAGAACCGCAGCCGATCCCCGGACAACAAATTACCCGTTCTCCCACTTTATAGTCTTTTACGCCTTCACCGACCTCGATGATTTCACCGGCAAATTCATGTCCTAATACGATTGGTGGTTTAATATGCGCGTGACCATGTCTAAAAGTTCTTACGTCCCCGCCACAAATCGCGCATGCCTTTACCTTAACTAATAAAGCGCCTTCTTGAATTTTGGGTGTTTCTATATTCTCTACATCAATCGATGCTGTTCCTTTATAAACTGCTGCTTTCATCTAAAGTAGTCCTCCTTGCTTTTTGTTCGTCAAATCGTTGCTTATTTTAAGCCAAGTTTTGCAAAATCAGGCTGAATCTCTTTGTTCATCAACCATCTAGCATTACCTTCTGAAGCTGTTCTTTTGATTTCTTCTAATAAAAGAAATGGTGTTCTTCTGAACGTATCTTTTGTTACACCTGCTAAATGTGGTGTAATCGTGACATTTTCCAGCGTAAAGAATGGATGTCCTTCTGGTGGAGGCTCTACAAGGAACACATCCAGTGCCGCACCACCAATTTTTTTGTTTTCCAATGCTTTGATCAATGCTGGTTCATCAATAAGTCCAGCACGCGCCGTATTAATCACATACGCAGTTGGTTTCATCACCGCAAGTTGTGCTTCACCTAAAAGACCTTGCGTATCCTCAGACAATCTTGCATGCATGCTGACAAAATCAGCTTTGCGGCAAAGTTCGTCAAGTTCAACTTTCTTACAGCCGGATTTTTCTATATCTTCTTTGCTAGCATATGGATCATAAACAAGGATATCTACTTCAAAACCGTGCAATTTTTTTGCAACTAAGTGACCAATATACCCAAACCCAATTAAGCCAATTGTTTTTTGGAACATATCTCCAACGAAAGCTTCATTTGAATATAATTTTTTCCATTCTCCTTGTTTAAGTGCAGCATGACCACGTGCAATGTTTCTGATCTCACTCAGCATCAAGCCTACTGTATAATCTGATACTGCATGCGCATTTCTGCCCATCGTTCTGAACACTGCAATATTATTTTTTGTTGCTGCTTCTAAATCAACATTTTCTACTCCGGCTCTGCATACGCCAAGGATCGAACATTTTTTTGCTGCGTTAATGATCTCCGCGTTGATTGGTGTATGCTGCGTAACGATCAGGTCAACATCCGCTACATAATCAAAGATTTCTTTTGGCGGTTTACCTGCGGAAGGACCATTTTTTTCTACGATGCTGCGAAGATACCAAAATTCTTCATCATTTGCAGGTTTCCAATCTACACAAAAGACTTCTACATCTTTTCCTATTACAGTATGCACTGCTTCTTTCAAATTTTCTGCTGATAGCAACGGATCGCCAATTACTAAAGCTTTCATTGTTTATATACCTCCAAAACCATATATTAATTTGTACGTTTGGTTTTAATCAAAACGAATTGTATCGCCAACCATAAGTCTTGGCACGGCACCTTTTGTAACCGCAATTTGTCCTGGTTGTTCTACTGTATCGCTTCCGTTAAATACCAATGTACAGTGACCATGTTCTCTAAGCGTTTGATTTGCTTCATCGCCGACAGCAGTTACATTATACTCTTGCTCGGCAATCGTTAATTTATCACCAACGGTAACATCCGCTTTCAATTTTCCAATTGTATGCGCCACCACCATGTCTGCATAATGATACGGAACATCTTTGTCAAAAATAATAATGCTATCTCTTACCTTTATATATTGCAGGACAAAATCCCCAATATTTGTAACCATAACTTCGTATTTCATCTTGTATCCCTCCTCAAATTTGAAGTTCTCTTAAGTCATCGTTGAATCCTTTTAATGCACCATATAATTTTTTGTACAATACTGTATTAATTTTCTTGTACTTTTGATGATTTTCTGGATTTGGTGTATAGACTTTTTCTGGATACTGTACATGTGCGACGGCATCAGCAGGGCTTTTATAAATACCCGCCCCTAAACCGGCTAACATAGCTGCACCAAGTGCAGGAGACTCTGGAACATTTTTGCTTTTTACAACAATTCCGGACACATCCGCTTTCAGTTGCAGCCAAAAATCACTTTTGGCCGCTCCACCGATTGCATAAATGGAGGAAACTTTAATGCCCGCCATATTTTGAATGACTTCTATCATTCCAGCCATTTCATAACATAATCCTTCAAGGAGGGCTCTGACCATGTCCCCGCGTTTTGTAGCTGTCGTCAGTCCAACAAAAGCACCTCTGGCATTGGCATCAAAGCCTAACGAGTAACGGCCGCTAAAGTAAGGAATCAACATACAACCATTCGCACCGATCGGGCTTTTTTCCGCCTCTGCGATCAATTCATCAAACGAATTGCCTTGAAATTCTTTTTTAAACCATTCAAAAACACCGCCGGATGTCGTAATCATACCATTTGTTACATACTTGCCTTGTATAACGTGATTTAATGAAGTAAAGTTTTGCTCCATATAGCTCGCATTTAAGATTGGTTTATCCATGATCGCCAAAACCTGTTCGCTGGTTCCTGTAGAATCGAGCATTTGTCCTGTATCAATGATACCAGTCGCAAACGCACCGCAAGCATAATCGAGTCCGCCGGCAAACACCGGCGTCCCCGCTTTCAATTTCGTAAGTTTCTCAACTTCTGGTGTAACCTTGCCTACTAAAGTTCCCGAAGGTACAGGCTCAGGCAACAACTCTGGCGAAATGCCCGCAATATCCAGAATCTCTTTGGACCACTGCATTTGATTCAAATCAAATGCCATTGTACGACAAGCACTTGGATAACTGACTCTCGTTTCACCAGTTAATTTAAAACTGATTAAATCCTGAATTTGCAACCAATGTTTTGCTTTTTGATAACATTCAGGGCGATTTTGTTTAATCCATTGAATTTTCGTAATTGTAGCAACCGCATTTGGATTGATTCCCGTAATTTCATAAATTTTCTCGGAACCATATTGTTTCCATTCTTTAGCGATGGCATCCGTTCTCGGATCAAACCAAGCGATAATCGGATGCACATGATCACCGTTCTCATCCACTAACCCACCTACGCCCATACTGGAAACAGCCAATCCATCACAAGTTTCATTCTTCATTTCTTTGACAACATGTTCTATGCAGATCAATACATTTTCCCATAACTCATTGGCATGAAATTCAGCCCAGCCATTTTCAAGATAATGTTTAATCGTCGGACGAGAATGCGTTGCTAAAAACTTTCCATTATGATCACAGGCAATCGCTTTGCAATTTGTAGTTCCAACATCTATACCGATCAGATACGACATGAAAAGAACACCTCTTTTTCATTACTTTAGATTCATTGAAGTCGTATCTTAGAATATAACACTTTACGTTTAGCAGCCATTGTGAAAATTCTTAATTTTACGACTCCTTGTAGCATGGATTGCTAGATTTAGACAAACATACTTAAAACCATAACAGAAGCAAAGCCCACCAAACCAATTACGGTTTCCATGACACACCATGTTTTTATACATTGTTTTACCGTCAAACCGAAAAATTCTTTAAACATCCAGAATCCTGCATCGTTTGGCGGACCAACAATTAAGCTTCCTGCGCCAGTAACCAAAACCATCAATTCAGGGCTTACACCAGTAAGCGGAATCAACGGTGCCACGATACCGCCGGTTGTTAAAGCAGTTACAGTTGCTGAACCAACCGCAATTCGAATTACAGTTGCGATAATAAATGTTAAAACAAGCGGTGACATATTGAGACCTAACATTAAATCAGCGATATAATTACCAACGCCGCTATCAAGTAAAACTTGTTTGAATGCGCCGCCGCCGCCGATAATCAACATAATCATTGCGATAGAAACAATGGAGCTTTCACAAGTTTTCATGATTTCTGTCATTGTTTTTCCACGACTGAAACCAAACGTATACATAGCTAAAAGTAAAGCAATAAAAAGTGCCATATCCGGATGACCAACAAAATTGAAGAAGACATTGATTGGATCATCTTTTGCCATTACCATTTTTGTTACAGAAGCAAACGCCATTAAAAATACTGGGCTTAAAGCTGTTAAAAGGCTGACTGAGAAACTTGGCATTTCTTCTTCTGTGAAAACTTTAGGATTATAAAGGCCTGCTGGAATTTCAACTTTCAAATCTTTATAAAAATTAACTAAAAGAGGTCCAGCACAAATTACCGTTGGGATCGCTACCAAAATACCGTACATAAGGGTCAAACCAATATCTGCATTATACATAATAGCAATTGCTGTTGCACCAGGATGTGGTGGTAAAAATCCATGCGTACAAGAAATCGCCGCTGTCATTGGTATACCAACTTCAAGTAATGGAATCTTTGCTGATGCAGCAATTGTGAAAACTAGAGGAATCATTAAAACGAAACCAACTTCATAGAACAATGCAATCCCGACAATGAAACCAGTCAAACAGATTGCCCACTTTACATTTTTACGGCCAAAATTATCAATTAATGTTGTTGCAATTCTTTGCGCTCCGCCACTATCTGCCATGAGTTTACCAAGCATAGCACCAAAACTAATTACAATCGCAAGATGCCCAAGTGTTCCGCCAACACCTTTTTCAATCGAATCAAAAATTTGTAAAAGCGGTAATCCTTCACTTACACCTACGATACCAGAAGCGATAATCAAAGCAATAAAACTATTCAGTTTCAAACCTACGATCATATAAAATAACAATACAATTCCTAGTGCCAAAATTATTAACGGCATTACGATTCACTCCTAAATAAAATTATTTTGTACCCATTCATCACATTGAATAACCAAATTTTATTTCCAAACCTGCTGGTAGCACTCTTTCGATATGTTTCATATCGAAATATCTCTCGCCTATTTTTGTACATAATACAGTCTTAAACTCAGTTTACTCCTTTCCTTAAACTATTTATTTCTAGCGGCCTTCACATTGGCGATAAATTGTTTTGCATTTTTAGTGATTTCCGCATAGTTTCCATCTTTCGCTGGTCCAGTCAAAGCCCCGCCTGCCCCTACAGCAACAGCGCCCGCTTTAATCCATTCGGCAACATTATCTACACTAACGCCTCCTGTTGGCATATAGTTACCTTGTGGCAATGGACCTTTTAATGCTTTGATGACTTTTGGACCATATAATTCACCAGGAAATACTTTCAAAATATCCGCACCGGCTTCCATTGCTTCCATTGCATCTTTCGCACAAGAAACGCCTGGCATAATTGGTGTTTGATAACGATTGCACAATTTTATCGTTGGTAAACTTAAGCATGGTGTTACAACATAACGAGCCCCACTTAAGATTGCAATACGTGCAGTTTCAGCATCTAGTACAGTTCCTGCACCCAAGATCAATTCATCTTCTCCATAAGCTGCTGCTAAACTCTCCATAACGCTGTGTGCGCTCGGAACAGTGAACGTCATTTCGATGGCAGTTACTCCGCCTTCGATACAAGCAGCCGCGATCCTTTTCGCCTGATCCTCATTTTCTGCTCTGACAACAGCAACTACACCGACTTCAAGAATTTTCGTAATCGTTTCGTGTTTTTTTAGCATGTACGTTACTCCTTTTACATTGATATGATTTTATTTCACTGGAAATTTCGGTTTTTGTCCTGATAGAACTCTGCTGACTTCTTCCCCAGCTACTACACTGCAGCGAATTACAGCTTCTTTCGTATAGCCACCACAATGCGGTGTAATTACGACGTTTGACATATTGAGCAATGGGTTGTCTTGGGCAGGTGGTTCCTGCGTCATTGCATCTGCTCCATAACCGGCAATTTTTTTATTTTTTAAAGCACAAGCTAATGCTTCTTCATCCACCAAATCGCCCCGTGCTGTATTAATTATAATTGCTGAATTCTTCATTTTACCCAAGGTTTCCTCATTCAACATTTTTATCGTATCTTTCGTCGCCGGAACATGAAGCGTAATAAAATCTGATGCACAATAAATCTCATCTAAACTTGTATACCGAACTCCATAAGTTTCTTTTAAGTCCTCCCGAGGATATAAATCAAAGGCCAATACCTTCATACCAAATGCATGCGCCCTTTTGATGACCTCTGCACCGATATTGCCTGTGCCGATAACACCAATCGTTTTATCAAGCAATTCTATCCCCATGACACGCTGCCATCCACCCTTGATCACTTCTTGATTTTGCTGAACGATATTGCGTGATACCGAAAGCATTAAGCCAAACACCAATTCGCAAACGGAAATGTTGTTGGTTCCAATACTTAAAGTCACAGCCACATCATTTTCTTTTGCAGCCTTCATATCGACCTTATTATAACCAACTCCATTCCGGCTAATTACTTTTAAGGTTGGTTTTCCCGCTTCAATTACTTTTGCAGTAAGTTCATCTAAGCCGGCAATTACACCATCAACACCTTGAATCAGCTGGATCATTTCCTGCTCTGTACGCGGTGCATCCCCCGTTCCATCGATTACTTCATATCCATTATTTTTTAACAAATCTACACATTCCTTGCACTTCATTACGGAACGTGCAGTAATTAATACTTTAGCCAAAATATGGCCTCCTTCCACTTTTACTTCATTGTATTTTTCTGAAATGCGGCAATATCTGAAAACTCTTTTTGTAAATTCCAATAAATACGATCATAAATATCATAAAGAGCGTCATATACATCTCTGTTTGCAGCGTTCGGATAATATAATTGATTTATCTTAATAAAATGCGAAGTATCAGAAATATCTTTTAAGACGCCTTCAGAAACAAAACCTAATAAAGCTGCACCAAATGCTGCTCCCTCATCAATATTCGATAAGCCAATTGGTTTATTCAATATATCGGCTAAAATCTGCAGCCAAAGTTTAGAATGTGTAAAACTGCCGCTGACTCTAATATCATTTACATCGCCCATAACTTCTTCTAATACTTTCAAAATACTATGCATGCGATAGCAAACGCCTTCCATTGTCGCACGTATAAAATGCTCTTTCTTATGACTTAAAGTCAGTCCAAAAAACATCGCTCTGATATCGGCATTCCAATTGGGTGCGCGTTCACCTGTAAAAAACGGTAATAGCAATAATCCTTCTGAGCCTGCAGTAACCTTTTCAGCCTTTTTCGTCATTAGATCATAAACATCGAGATGATTTTCTTTGGCCTGTTGTTCTTCTGCCTCACAAAACTTTTCTCTAACCCAGCGCAGACAAAGCCCGCCATTGTTAATCGCTCCTCCGGATACCCATACATCATCTGTTAGGTTATAACACCAGGTTCTTCCTTTCGGATCTAATTTTGGCTTTTTAGATAACATCCGAATTGCGCCACTCGTTCCAATCGTACAGCTCACTTGCCCCGGATTTACAGCACCCAATCCGACATTCACCAAAACCCCATCGCCAGCGCCTATCACAATCTTTGTTTCTTCTGCCAAACCAAGTCGCTTAGCAGCTTCTTTGCTTATCTTTTGACTGTAAGTCGTAGATACAACAGGCGGCATATTTTTTTCAGAGATATTTAAATATTCCAACAACTCTTTATCCCAAGATAAAGTTTCTAAATTATAAAGCCCTGAACCACTCGCAACCGAGCGATCCACTACCCATTCACCAGTCAACGTTTTAAAGACAAAATCTTTAATTGATCCTATATAATGAATTTTCTGATAAATATCCGGAGCCTTTTCACGCAGCCATGCAACTTTCGTCATTGGATACATTGGATGTAACGGACATCCTGTACGTTGATAAATTGCCAGACAGTCCTGCGTTTTTTTCATCTCATTCACAATGCTAGAACTGCGATTGTCGCCCCAAGTCATGAGCGTAGTAATTGGTTTAAAATTCTCATCATACGCTAAAAAGCTATGAAAAACCGTGCTAAAAGATAATCCATTTGCTTTTTTCCCCTGAGCCGTCAATAATGCACCTACCTTTTGAATCACTTGCTCTGTTGCTGCAATGACTTCAAAAGGATCTTGCTCTGCCCATTCCGGATACGGTGTGTTTAATGGATAGAGTGCTGAAGCACTTTCAAGGCTTGTGCCATCCACTTGATAGGCAACTGCTCTAACGCCTGTTGTCCCAACGTCAACACCAATCCATATTGCATTTGTCATTTTTTACCCTCCATACGCTTATTTACTTTATCATTTAAAAATACATGATTACGTCATTTTGAATGGTAAGGCTTAAATCAATACATATTATTAAAATATGTCAAAAAAGATATCTTCATTTCTTTTTAGCATATTTTTTTGATATGGTTACATCATTTATATTTATCTTACTCTATAAAAGTATAAAATACAAGATTTTTTTGAAATAAAATTATCATTTTTTTTATTTCAAATGATAATTTTATTTCAATTTTATATTGAAAAATGATCCTGATTTATCATATGATATATATAAATAATCATAAACTTGATCTTTCTTTTCTGATCAGATAAAAAGGAGCTGTTATATCCACATGAAAAATCGTCTTTCTAGCTTTCCAATCTACCAACGTGCAATTGCCAAAGTTCATCTAGGTTCATGCGGTTCAGATCAAAGTAAATTAGATCGTCCAATCATCGCCATCGTAAATTCTTGGAACGAACTCGTCACTGGACATGTTCATTTTCGTACGCTCGCTGATCAAGTAAAAGAATCCATTCTTGCGGCAGGCGGCTTTCCGCTCGAATTTAATACGATCGCAATCTGCGATGGTATCGCCCAGGGACACGCTGGAATGAAATACGTACTGGCCAGTCGCGAACTCATTGCCGATTCTATAGAAGCAATGATTCTTGGGCATGGTATGTTTGACGGCATGGTCATGCTTGGCTCTTGTGATAAAATTGTTCCCGGCATGTTAATGGCAGCCGCTCGAATCAATATTCCAACCATTATGATTACCGGTGGTCCTATGCAGCATGAAATCACACCAAAAGAAAATAAAGATGCACGGCAGCAATTTATCCGCGGTGACATCACAGAAGAAAAACTATTAGAAGTCAGTAAAAAATATTATACACGTGCCGGTGTCTGTCCATTTTTAGGTACTGCAAATACAATGTGTGTCATTGCCGAAGCATTGGGTATGACACTCCCCGGCGTTTCCGTAACACCGGCGTTAAGTAATGAGCAAAAAGAACTCGTTTATGAAACCGGAAAAACCATCCTAAATTTAGTACAGCATAATATCAAACCTCGTGATATTATGACCGAAAAAGCATTTAAAAATGCGATAACGATGACCTTAGCTATGGGAGGATCACTGAATAGTACACTGCACATCCCTGCTATCGCAGCAGAATGCGGTCTGACCGTAACGGTACAAGATTTTGACCGTATTAGTCGTACAACCCCTTTAAATACAAGGGTATGCCCAAATAGCAAAGAATTTGCCACCGCTGATTTATACAAAGTTGGTGGAACCAAAACCATCATGCATGAATTAAAAAGTTTATTGCATTTAGATGTAACGACTGTCAATGGAAAGACATTGGGTGAAAATATAACGAATGCGCTGCCAGCCGACGGCGACATCATTCGTTCTGTACAACAACCATTTGAACCAGAAGGCGGAATCGCTGTATTATATGGCAGTCTTGCACCGAAAGGTGCTGTAGTAAAATCATCTGCAGTTCCCAAGGAGGAATGGAGATTTGAAGGGCCTGCAATGGTCTTCGATTGTGAAGAAGATTGCACAGAAGCATTTTACCAGCAAAAAATCGAGTCTGGCACAGCCGTGATTATTCGTAATGAAGGCCCATGCGGCGGACCTGGCATGCGTGAGATGCACCGCGCAACAGAATTGCTAGCCAAAATACCCAATATCGCAATCATTACAGATGGTAGATTTTCTGGCGCTTCAGCAGGGCTTTCCGTTGGTTATTTGTCACCGGAGGCTTATGTCGGCGGACCAATCGGGCTAGTTGAAAATGGCGATCTCATCAAAATCGATATTGAAAAACGCTCGATTGATTGGTGCATTGCAGAAGAAATCGCAGAAACACGTAAAAAAGCCTTTGTGCCACATCAAGCGGAAGTATCAAGTAATTTTCTTCGTATGTACCGTACGATGACATTAGATGCTGCAAATGGCGCTGTGAGAAAAACCTTTGAATAAGACAAGCAGCCTCTTAAAATCAAATTGATTTAAGAGGCTGCTATTTTAAATCATAATGTTTTGTTTGTGAAATATTATCATTTTTGTTAAAATGATAATACTTTATCATAAATATTTCATTATTAGAAAGAGATGAATCTTTTGAACAATACAAACGAAAAACCAATCATATCTTTTTTACTTCCCTACTACAATAACTTTACAAAAACAGAAAAACGCATTGCCCAATATATTTCAAATAGTCCCGAGGAAGTAGTTCGCCAGACAATCTCTGAGATTGCCGAAAATACCGATGCCTCAGAGATCACAGTATCTCGTTTCTGTAATAAAGCTGGCTTCAGCGGATTACAAGATTTAAAACTCTCTCTGGCAAGCGAAATTTTTACCCCGCTAGAATCGGTAATGCAAGATATCCAGCAGGAGGATTCTTGTGAAGAAATCGCTGTTAAATTATTTACAAATATTTCCGATGGATTGCAAGACACCTTGAAAATTATAAATTACGAAGCGGTAGAACAAGCGGTAGAGGCAATTGATCAAGCCTACAAGATCGATATTTATGCTTTCGGCATGTCCGGCGTAGTTGCGCATGATATCGAAAATCATTTGCTTAGGTTTGCCAAACCGGTCCGTGCATTTTACGATCTGCAGATGCAAGCAACTTCCGCTGTCATGTTGACTGAACAGGATGTCGTCATCGCCATTTCTCATACAGGCTCAAACCTTGATTTGATGAAATCTGTAGAACTTGCCAAAAAATCTGGTGCTACTGTAATTGCAATTACCAGTCATTTAAACTCACCTTTAAGTAAAATTTCGGATATCGTCTTAAGCGGTATGGGCAGAGAAGTAAATTATCGTTCAGAATCCACGGCTTCTCGATTGGTTCACTTAGCAATCTGCGATTTAGTCTATACAAAATTAATTACGAAAAATCTCGATCAATATACACAAAATGTTACAAAAATGCGTCGAGAAATTGCAAAGCATCGCTCATAAAGAGACTTGTACTTTTGGCATTACCCCGAAAATATCAAAAAGGCTAGGCCTCAGGCCTCCGAATACTTGAAAAAAGACCAACTTACAAAATCCTAAACTCGTTTCGCTCAAACAAACGGATTTTTTAACGTAAGTTGCTCTTTTTTCATTTTTTCGGAATGTATTTCTCCGGAAAAGACCAGCAGTGAACAAAAAAACTGCCGCACTTATAGTGCGGCAGTCAGCGTAAACAAATAACATATTTATAGCAATACTCAGAATATGCTATCCTCATTCCACTTATAAATTAGTACGAAGATAGATTGCCGGTTGGCAAGAAGTGCTTAGCTGCTAGGCACAGCAAGGGGTTGCAAAGGAGTCGTACTTTCGTACGTCGACGAGCAGCACCTTGCTGTAACGACGCAGATGAGCGCTTATCGCCGATCCGCAACCTATTTGTCTTAGTCCGCGGTAGTCTATTATACATTCGCCATATGATAAATTTTCTTAATATCTTCTGCATACAATGGTTTTAGCGAACCCACAACACGTTTGCCGAAATACACGCATTTATTCGCCAATTCGTCAATCTGTGCATCTGTTAATTTACCTATGCCCAATTGAGAAAGATTAATTGGCATCCCAAGGGAGGTAAAGAACTCTTCCGTTTTTTTGATACCTTCTAATGCCGTAACTTCCGGATCAGAAGGATCAAGCACACAATCCCATACTTGAATTGCATATTGTACAAAACGATTTATATCATCCTTCATCACGTATCTTGCCCACCAGCACCATACAGCAGCAAGTCCGGCACCATGTGTTACATCAAACATACCGCCTAATTCATGCTCTATTGCATGCCCTGAAAAATCTTTTTCTCCGCCTAACCCCGTTAAATTGTTATGTGATATACAACCGGACCACATAATTTCGGAACGCGCTTTATAGTTCGTTGGATCTTCCAGGCAAATTTTACCGTACCTAATGGTGTTGCGCAATACTTGCTCCGCAATACGATCACTCATTTCATTGCCCTTTTTCGCATTGAAATAACGTTCAATCGTATGCATCATAATGTCAACAACCCCGGAGGCCGTTTGATATGGTGGCAGAGAATACATAAGTTCTGGATTCATCACTGCAAATTTAGGACGTGTCATATCATGATTAAAGCCTTTTTTAAACCAACCGTCTTCATTGGTGATTACGCTCGAATCACTGCTTTCACTACCGGAAGCCGCAATTGTCAACACCGCACCAACTGGCAGACAAGCCTTCGGTACAGCTTTTTTATCGTAAATATCCCATACATCGTCAATTGATGGATTGGCAATTGCCATACCGATTGCCTTAGCCGAATCAATGACGCTGCCGCCGCCAACGGCTAAAAGAAAATCAACATTCTCTTTCTTACAAAGTGCAATTCCTTCACGCACAAGCGATACCCTAGGATTTGGAACAACACCTCCTAGACTTACATACGCGACCCCAGCTTCTTTAAGACTATTTTCAATGCGATCCAATAGACCTGAGCGCTTCGCACTTTGTCCGCCGTAATGAAGCAAAACCTTGCTGCCGCCCCAGCTCTTTATTTCTTGTCCAACACCGGTTTCAGTATCTTTACCAAAGATAATTTTAGTTGGAGAATAAAACTCAAAATGATTCATCTAATTACTTCCTTTCTAGATTTTTTAATCAAAATGCAGCCTTGCTTATTTGCATGTCGTATTTTACTTATATTATCATTATTTTACCACCAAAGGCTTTCTTTGCCTACCACTGTAAAAATCAACTCTTATATTAAATTACTCTATATTATGGTAATATCCTTCTAGCCTGTTATAATTATACTTAAGTAAAACTTACCTATACAAAAAAATTTAACATAATGCAAGGAGGAAAATTGTTATGAAATTGTTTCATTTTAAAGTCGAAAATGAAGTCCATTTAGGGATCAAAACGGAGCGAGGATTTTTTGATGTAAATAGAATCGCTACGCATTATGGTCTTGATGTCCCTTTAACAATCGATCAAGTCATTGCAAAAGGAAAGAAAAGTTTATTGCAGCTCACAGCATTAATGAACAATGCGGGGGAACCACAGTCAGAAAAAGATTTAGTCTATGGACCAGCCGTACTAGCTCCTGAAAAAATTGTCTGCGTAGGACTGAACTATAAAAGCCATACTGAAGAATGTAATCGGGATATTCCTACCTCGCCAGTTCTATTCAGCAAATTTAACAATGCATTAGCAGCACACAAACAAAGCATTACATTACCAAAGTCAGCTGAAAAATTTGATTATGAGGCAGAGTTGGTAATCGTCATGGGAAAAGAAGCTTCAAATATAAGTAAAGAAGATGCTTTATCTTATGTATTCGGTTATACAATTGGCAACGACCTAAGTGCACGCGATTTACAGAAACGTACACCGCAATGGCTGCTAGGCAAAACCTGTGATCATTTCGCTCCGCTTGGCCCTTACCTTGTAACGGCAGATGAGATGAAACCTGATCATTTAGATATTCAATGTACCGTAAACGGTGAAATTCGTCAATCAGCAAATACAAGTGATTTAATTTTTGACTGCGCAACCATTATCAGCTATATATCAAAACATTTTACATTAAAACCTGGTGATATCATCTTTACCGGAACACCAAGCGGTGTAATCTTAGGCTATCCAGAAGCTGAACAAAATTGGCTTAAGGCCGGTGATGAGGTAACGGTTACGATACAAAATATTGGGTCTTTGACCAATATATTTGCATAGTAATAATTCAATAAATCTAAGATACACTACAAGAATTTTATTTGCAAAAGTCCTAATGTACTACAAAATGCGTAAGTGTCCTTTTGGCATCGCCCAAAAGAACGAAAAGTTGAGTACCTTGACTAGGTTAAACCTTAAATTTCAACCTAACCAAGGTACTAGCCTCAAACCTCCAAAATACTTGAAAAAATACCGACTTGCTAAAATCTGTAAACTCGCTTCGTTCAAACAAACAGATTTTTTAACGCAAGTCGGTATTTTTTCATCCTTCGGAACGTATTTCTACGGAAAAGGCCAGGAACTAAGAGACGAAGGGTGACGCAATTTTAATGCGTCACCCTTCAGACTGTGGACAAATAAACATGTTTATGTCGATAACTTAGAAAATAACGAAATCCGTTTCACTTATAAACTAGTACGAAGATAGGTTGCAGGTTGGTGATAAGTGCTCAGCTGCTAGGCGCAGAAAGAGGTTGTGAAGGAGTCGTACTCGTGTACGTCGACGAGCAGCCCCTTTCTGCAACAACGCAGATGAGTGCTTATCACCAACCCGCGGCCTATCTGTCCAATAGTTTATTTACATTACACTTTAAATTTTGCAATCGCTGTCTGCAATTCTCCGGCAAGTACTGCGAGTGCCTGACTTGCGGAAGCGATTTCCTGCATAGCGGCAGATTGTTCTTGTGTGGTAGCTGATACGGTCTGTGCTTCGGCCGCATTTGTTTTTGTAGCCTTTTCAATCTGACCGATAGAATCCAGCATTGCGCCACTGCCAAAAGCCATCATCTCGATGGACTCAGAAATTGCTGAAATCTCTTGTGATAGATCACCAATTACCTGCACAATATTTTTGAAAGTTTCATCTGCTGAATGAACCGCTTCAATTCCAACATAAATGCCTTCGGTACCGGCCTTACTTGCCGCAACTGCTTTTTCCATGTCGATCTGATTACGTTTCACTAACTCAGCAATCTGTTGTGAAGACTGATTGGATTCTTCGGCAAGTTTTCTTACTTCATCTGCAACAACAGCAAAGCCACGTCCTTGCTCACCGGCACGAGCCGCTTCAATCGCTGCATTGAGCGCAAGTAAATTCGTCTGCCCGGCAATATTGGAAATCAATTGGACAATATCGCTGATTTCCTGTGAGCCTTTTGCCAGTTCTGTAACCGCTCTTTGTATGTCAGCTGAACCTTCGCCGATTTGCTGCATTTGGTCCACAGCTTTTGCAATTGCGGAACGACCAACTTCAACTTCATTGCTCGCTTGATTCGCTGTACCGGCAATCGTCTTCGTTTTCTCGGAAATTTCCACCGCTGTTTTCGTCAATTGATCCGCAATAATATTTGCATCCTCAGCCGCAGTTGACTGGGTATCAATTCCACTTGCGATTTCGCCGATAGAACTCGCAACCCGATTTGAAGAATCTGCCGATTGACTAGCATTTGCAGTTAATTCTTCACTTGAAGCCGCTACTTTTTCCGCCTGATTTTGGACATTCATAATCAATGTACGCAGGCTGTGCCGCATCGATTGAAAGCCTTTCGCCAATTGCCCTATTTCATCTTCAGTCTGTATGCTCAAACTTTTTTCCCGGAAATCACCATCATTAAGTGCACCGCACTCGTCGCGAATTAATTCGATTGGTTTCGCCAAACGTTTTGCAAATAGGAAAATGAAAAGAACTGCTACGATAAGGAAAAAGATTGAAACGAATAGCGTCATTTTTCCTAAAGCTGCTGCATCTCCCGCCATTTCCGCCTCCGGTGCCGTAATCACCATAACCCACCGTTGATCATCCAGCTCAATCGGTGTCAGAACTGCAACCGATGCTACATCATCTGTTGATTTATAATAGCAGGTTGTTGCTTTTCCCGTTTCGACAACCGATTTAAATGACTGCATCAAGGCATCGTCCAGTTCCGGTACTGCGGTTTTCAACTCCGGATTAATTTTTTTCTCATTTAAATTAAGTTTGACAACAAATTCGGGATATTTATGATGTGCAATGACCGTACCTGTACGATCAGCAATAAATCCATAACCTGAATCCTTAAATTTTACTTCTTGTAGAATCTTAGATACATTATCTAAAGTCACTGTCCCCATCATCATGCCAACCATCTGGCCATTTTGCAAGACCGGTGTGGTTAAAACAAGCACAAGTTTACCATTCACCGCAGAGACGATAGGTTCTGGGACATAAGGTTTTTTCGTCTGCAATACTTTTTTAACGTATTCTCGATCTGCGCGATTAAAATATGTACCTTCTGAGCTTATTGCTTCACCTTTTAAATTCGAGTAGAACAAGGTTGAAAATCCAAGACGTTTTTTTGCATCCGCTAAAAACGACATTTTAGCCTTATCATCAGCTCCCTGAAGAACTGCATCCGTTCCTAATTCATCTAAACGAAGCATGCGTTCCTGCATGGTTGATTTTACCTGTAAAGAGAATTCTCTCCCCAAGGCGGCTGCTGTTTCATTCGCACTTTTATTTAAAGCTTGATTCGCTAAATAATAACTAGCTGTTGATAAAATGGAAAAACTTAAAATGAATACGGGTAATAAAATAGCAAGAAATTTTATGCGAAAATTTTTAAAATTCAAATTAGCACGCATCTATAATCACTCCTGATAACATTTTAAATTCCTAACAATAACTACATCATAACTGCATTATATTCGAATGTTTCCGGGACTTAATCGATCTTTACTTTTTACTTACAAGACTTAAATATAAGAATCAATAAACTCCCAGATAAAAATTTTGATACTAAATCTCCTTTCATGTTAAATTCATGTTAAATATTTATTATTTATTTTAACATAAAACAGGACAATAGTAATATAAAAATTACTAAAAATTTATAAATATAACAAAAAAACGTATAATAGCCAAGTTTCTGATAAATAAAACTATATCTACTACATCCCACTTATAAACTAGTATGAGGATAAGTTATTTGTCAACAGCCAGCGGACTGTCTGTGTCTACCTTCTTATATACCCTCTGATAGAACCAAAAAGCATTCCCCAGCAATAATACTGCCGTAAAGAAAAACACGGATGCCATGCCGATCCAAGCCGCGATTTGTCCGCCCAAAACAGCCCCCAAAAACATACCAAAAAATTGGGCAGATTGATTATATCCATAAATTCTGCCAATGACTTCTTTCGGTGTACTCTGCTTGATTAAGCTATTAATTGAAGGTAAAAGACCTGCCGTAGCAATCCCCAATAAAAACCGTAGAAGTCCAAGCTGCCAAGGATTTTCCACAAAGGCTTGCGGAATAAAAATAATGCCTGCAGCCATTAGAGCGTAAAATAAAACTTTTTGTGGGCCAATCTGATCAGAGATTGTACCAAGTTTGGAAGCCGCAAGCATACTGGCAAATCCAGATGCCGAAAATACAAGCCCCGCAATAAGCGCAAGATGATCCGTACTTAAGGATATTTGTGCAATATAGACTGTGATAATCGGTTGAATCGACATCAGCGCCAATTGCATAACCAAGGTCGTTATAAAAAGGCAGATCGTCAGTTGGCGATTAGGTAATAAGCCCCAAACTTCACGTGAGTTTAAAACCTTTCCATCGGAAGGTGTAAAGTCTTCCTTGACTAAGAAATAAATCGCCAAAAAACCGCAAAAGCACAAACTTCCAATCACAAAAAAAGTTTCCCGATATCCAATTAATTCTGAAAGATAACCACCAACTAAAGGTCCGAGCAAGGATCCACCTACTTGCCCAGTAAACAATACCCCTAATGCCCAACCGGATTTTTCCTTAGGTGTCTGCATCGCAATCAAAGTCACCACTGCGCCTTGAAAACCAGACAAAGCCCCTTGTAAAATCCGCAAAATTACTAAATGGTATACACTTTGCGCCAAGCCCATACCTATCATAATTACAGATAACCATAAACTCGCTCTCAGCACCATCGGTTTACGTCCATACTGATCCGCCAATTTACCCCAAATAGGTGAAAAAATTGCCAAACTGATAAAGTTACAGCCAAAAATCAATCCCGCCCATTGCTCAATTTCATCTACATCATGAATTCCTAAATGTTCAACATAGAGTGGTAAAATCGGCGCCATCTGGCTCATTCCAATAGAAACAATAAAAATTGCAACACTGCAAACCCATAAATTTCTCCGCCAAAACTCCATAAAAATCCTTACCCTACTTCAATAAATTTATTTGAGAATCCAACTTCCCATTTCTTCAAAAAGCAATAAAAAGAGGTTCATTTCTAAATCACACTGAACCTTTGTTTTCTTTATCTAGATTATTATATTTTTATATCATAACGCGAATGAACACTTTTTTCTATATAGAAAAACTATTTTCTGACATTATTTTCATCATACATTAAAAATTCTACAACCTGTTTTCTCCATTTTACGTGGTATAATAATGTCAAAATGATGTTACGCACATCATTACATATGTACCAGCGTGCCAACAAAATAAAATATTGATGTCAATCCATTGGGGAAATTGCTAAATCGGTGCTACTTATAAACGGTTCGCCGCCCCGCTGTCAATCTGACATTAGAGTTGATTATACTAAATAGAGGTGACTTAAATGAATATAGCTTTTTTTCTTATCGCCAAAAAAGATATCGTGTATTTACCATTACAATCTACAATGCGTCAAGCAATGGAAAAAATGGAATTTCACCGTTATACGGCGGTTCCTTTAGTCGATAAAAACGGTAAGTATGCCGGTACAATTACTGAAGGCGACTTATTATGGAAAATGAAAAATACACCGGAGCTGACGTTTTCATCTGCGGATAAAGTCATGCTCAAAGATATTCCACGCCGAATGACCAATACGCCAGTACGCATAAATGCTGAAATGGAAGATCTGCTTTCTTTGGCAATCGTACAGAACTTCGTGCCCGTTCTAGATGACAGTGACATATTTATCGGTATCATTCGCCGTCGGGAAATCATTGATTATTTTGCTAAAAATCGATCCAACAAAAAACTTTAAACTTAACGTGATCTTAATAAATACATAACAACTCCGCTCCTCTATTTTGCTTAAATAAAGGTAGAATAAGAAGAGGAGGTCTAAAAAAGTGAATGATCCAATCGTACTTTCCCCCGCTTTCAGCCGACGAAATTTTTTGCAGGCATCTGCTGGAACTTTAGCAAGTTTGGCATTACTCTCCATCCCCAAATTATCATTCGCAAATTCTACGAAAATCTCCCCAACGACCTTGGCGAATTGCCCGACAAATCCACGCATTACAGCCCAAAGATCAGAAATGATCCAAAATTCTTATCAAAAAATGATTGCACTCATCAAAAGCATCACGCAGTCAAAATTACGTAATACAGTTTTGCAAATTATTGAAAATCCAGCTCCTACACTTATGCAGCAATACACAGCAAACCATCAGATTGAAACAATATATCATAAACTCTTATCCGAAAAATTAGTCGATCCGGCAGTAGTAAACTGGGATACACTTTTCCCGAAATACAATTCCGTACACACTTCCCCGCAGCCTTTTATCAGTGCACCAGGCAGCGGCTATCATAGTCATCATTCTTATCCGGGTGGGTTAACAACACATACCACTGCAAATCTATCCATTGCCGATGCAGTTTGCTCCATTTACCAAGAAGTCTATGGCTATCAGGTCGACCGCGATATCGTGATTGCAGCTGAAGCTTTACATGATTTGCATAAACCTTGGGTTTTTCAATGGAATGAAGACGGTACCTGCTTGCCAGAGCTGCCAATCGCCGGCACTGGATCACATCATGTTTTAAGTATTGCCGAATCCATCTATCGTTCTTTACCCGCTGATGTCATTGTCGCACAAGCCTGTGCCCACAACCATCCCGGTTCAGCAAAAGATGAGGCAGACGTGGTCGGCTGGATAAAAGCCGCAGCAATCATCGCCGGTAAAGATCCGATTGCACTCGGATTATTGAGTACAGACGGAAAGACACTGCCTGTTCCTCATAAGCAAGAAGGCTACATTGTCCATCTTGCCGATCATGATTGGGTACTAAGTGTACCTGCTGCACAAGCATCCATACAAGCACTGCAGGAAGTTGCTAAAAACGATTACAATATGACAATCGCCGATTTAAAGTCCTCTAAATTTAACCACTTCCGCAATTATATTGCCTCGCAAGTAAGTATGATGCAGATTCATTACACATTGTCTGACGGCGGCGGTACAGCCTCTGTAAAAAGTCTCGTGAATCGTATTATAAAAAAGTAAAAACGCCACAAAAAGATCATCCATGCTCGCAGCCCCTCAGCGATTTATTTAAACAACGCTCGAATTAATGTAAGTGCAGCCATTACGGTCGCACCACCATGATCTAGTAATGGATTGAGCTCCACAAATTCAGCCGATGTAAGCTTCGCGCATCCAGCCAAATTCTGCATTGCTTTTTGCATTGTATGAAAACCGATTCCATTCTCAACCGGCGTACCAACGCCGCAGATTTCTCTAGGATCCATCACATCAAGATCAAAACTCAGATGTATTCCATCGCATTTTGCAGACAAATACTTCACCGTTTCATCCATGACTCTCTCTATTCCTTTTTCCGCTACATCTTCTACACGATAAATTTTGACCGGTAACCCTTTGACCAACTTTTCTTCTGCCGTATCCATATCTCGTAAACCAATAAACACAACATGTTCAGGTTTAATTTTATGCTTATATCCCCCAACCTTTACTAACGCTGCATTTCCCATCCCCAAACTTGCTGCCATCGACATCCCGTGAATATTTCCACTGGGCGATAATTTATCCGTATTGCTGTCGGCATGCGCGTCACACCAAATCACACCTAAATTATGATAATGCTTAGCAACACCAGCGAGCGTTCCTATTGCAACGCTGTGGTCACCACCTAACACAAGCGGAAATCGACGAGCAGAAACAATGTCTGAAACCGATTCCGCCAAAATTTCTAAAGCGTTTTGTACACTTTCTAAATTTTTTATTTTATAATTTTCCATACACGTCATTGTTTTTTCTTCATGAATTGAAACTGCAATATTTCCTAAATCTACAATATCATCACTGATTTCATGCAATTTATCTAATAAACCGGCAGCCCGAATTGCTTCGGGACCCAAATTCGATCCAAAATAATTTTGTCCCAACCACATTGGTGCGCCAACAATTGAAATCTTTTTCATTCTTCGCCTTCTTTTCTCCATCAATATCTGTATTATAAATCGCGATACGACTTCTTATACAAAGCTAAGATTCACCCGTTTGTTCAAAGTTCTTCAAAAACAAACGCAGTTTGCAGTTGTTTGGCAGATGCAGTCTTTCTCACTTTCACAATATCTTCTATTGTCAGCTTACCACAAAGCAGGTCTCCTTTTATGTTATGCAAATGATAATTTTCCGTCACAGCCTGCAAATTATGATTTGCATAACAATATTTACAACCATGTAAACATGTATTATACATACCTATATCTATACTCTCTATACACCCACATGCAGTTCTTTGGTTTTTATCTTTTCCCAACTGAAGCTTACTGCCGATGATTCTTTCTATCAACGCAGCATCAATACATCGTGTATGTCCAATCCCCAAATCATCTAATGCCAGATTTTCTGCACATGTCTCCAGTTCCAAACCATAAGACTGTGCGATCTTGACTAATTTTTCAGCAATATTTCGTTTCTCATTTTCCTCTAACACCTGAATATGCAAACATTTTATCCGATACGTAATCTTCTTATAAAAATCAATAAAACTAATCGTGCATTTTCTCGTATAATCACATAATCTTGCCGCTAATCTTTCAAAATTCTGCAGATGATATTCTATTGTATATTGCGCATTAAGTAAAATCGGATCATAGCGCCAAATCACCCGGTCGGGTCCAATTATATCGGATAATCGTTGAAAAACTTCTACCCGAGCATCACAATCTAGTGCAAGATTTTCTTCGATATTCTTGCCGTAAGCATTCAACGTAAACTGAAAATAATAAGGATACCCCTCTATTTCTTTTAATCGTGCTAGCATTGGCAAAGGATTCTTCGTCCAAAAAACCATGCAATCAACGACCTCCCTGTTTATCTCTACCTTACTGATTTGATGCAGATTCATCGGATTGCGAACAAAAACATGTCCTGCCTTTACGCGGTTATAAAACCATTCCGAATAATAACTCGGTATATCCGTTCTGCGGCTCACACTTAAAATCATCTTATCACCTCGGCAACAAAACCTACTTTACCAATACTTCATTTTATTATAACGCTGTTTTTCGTGATCTCCTACCGAATCAGCCGCACTTTTATTATAACTGTAAAAGCCGCGTGATATTTTCTCCTAGAACAAGTTTTAAAACTTGTTGATCTGATACATTCTGCTCCAGAATCGTTCTTGCCGTTAAAGGCAAGCAATATGGCGCATCCGAACCAAAAAATGTTCTCTCAGGAAATTCCTTGATTGCAAATATTGGCGCTATTGTCGTAAATGTCGCAGATAAATCCAAATAAATACTAGGAACTTCTCGAGCTGCCTTCAACGTATCAAGCCAATGACTACCGCCCATATGTCCGAAAATCGTTGGCACATTAGAATATTTTCTTGCTAAACCAACCAGTTCCTTGATATCGGTAAAATTTAAAGGAAAAAAAGTATGCACCCATAATGGTAAATTCCCACTTTCCGCTGAAGCACGAAACAATGGTTCTAGCTGTGCTATCTTGCCCGAACTTGGGACCAATTCTCCTATCCCCTTGAAATCATTCGCAATGATATATTTTTGAATCCACACTAAGTTTTCATCATACGATAAGCCTAGCGGAATTGCACCAAACCCAATATAGGTTTCTGGATTCCCCCTGACAACCGTTGCTAACTCTTCAAGCGCGTGCCGCCTTTCCTCAATTGGATTTTTTATTCCATTTAAGAGATCATATAACTTATGCATTTCCTCTTCAAACGTTTCAAGATTTTTAGCCTGCTCCGGATGTACCGTGGAAGAAAAAAGAATTGTCCGATCAATCCCAGCATTTTTCATTGATTCTATTTGAAGCTTCTGGGGAAACATCACATGTGCATGATTGTCAATTACCATCTTTAACCCCTCCCTTGTTCCAGATTTTTTTATTGCATGTAATTTTCCATCTGGGTAATTCGTTCCTGTAATTTAGATTTAATTGCATTCAACAATACCAATTGTCTATTAATTTCCTCTAGCTTAATCTGGTAAAGCTTATACGCTTCTTTACACATTAGTTTATGACCAGAGGTTGGACACTGAATGATTTGCACAATATGATCGGTGGTAAGACCCAAGCCGAGATAAAACTGAATCGTTTTTATTCTATCAATTATAGGTTCATCATAGTCACGATAACCATTTGCCAAGCGATTCACATCAATTAGCCCTTTTGCCTCATAGTATCTTATGGATCTTACACTTACGCCAGTCTTACGTGATACCTCTCGAATTAACATGTCAAATTCCTTTCTGTTTTCTATGACTCTATTATAAAGTATGACATCTATGTTATAGTCAAGTTTTTAATAAAAATAAAATTGCTTTCCATAAACAATTACGAAAAGACTGTCACATTAGAAATACAGCATCCTTATCTTACGTTTCCATACAACATTTTAAACGGATTCCGTAGATGAAAAAGATACCGACTTAGGCTAAGAACTCTGTGTAAGCACGCTTATTTCACAGAGTTTAGCAAGTCGGTATTTTTTAAATATTTTATAGTTTTAAACCTTCCGCATTATTTGATCAATATTCGATCCGAATGTTCATACACTTTTTCCGTAAAATCCTGTCCAATGCCAGGAAGTTCCGGAACCGTATAACGTCCATTGACCGGTTGATAATTATGGACACAAAGCTCTGCATACTCTGGTAACAGGGTTTTTTGATGATGTTCATGAATACAGAAGTTTGGTATAGCGGTTTCGGCGTGAATTGCCGCTGCTTCTGCAACACCGGTGCCAGCTACATGCGCCTGTACCGTTACTTCATAGGCGTGTGCTAAATCAGCAATTTTCTTGAATTCTGAAATCCCGCCGCAGGAACCGATATCCGGCTGAATCACATCAATTGATCGATCTGCAAGGAAAGGCAGATAACCCCATCGTGTATAAATTCTTTCCCCTGAAGCAATCGGTATATTGATTTTCTCCTTTGCTTTTTGCAATAGTTTAGGATTTAACGGCGTATTAATTTCCTCATAAAAGAAAATATTATATTCTTCAATCGCTTTCGCAAACTGAATCGCACTTACCATATCCGTGTTGGCATGATTTTCAACAATAATATCGATATCCGGTCCAACAGCTTCTCTGATCGCTCTAACGCGTTCCACGCCACGCTTTAATATTGCATTCGGTAATGGACCTTCAAGATGTACCCCCTGCGTACTGCCATTTTCATTCAGCGCTAACACGTCTACTTTAACAGCATCATATCCTTCGGCAACTGCCTTTAATGCTTCTTCAGCATATTCTTCTTTTTTTCCCTTAGGCTCTCTTTTCGTACCCCAGCCAAATTGAATTTGTGATGCATATACTCTTAAATCTTCGCGCGATTTTCCTCCCAGCAATTGATATAAAGGCAATCCCAAGGCTTTTCCTTTTATATCCCACAACGCCAAATCAAGCGCACTCATACCGGAAAAAACTACGGTTCCGCCCCCTTGCCCCCAAAAAGTCTTTTTCAAGAATTTTTCCCAGATAAATTCGGTATTAAAAGGATCTAACCCTATAATCAAACGGGATAGATCTCTGATCATTCCCGCTGCGGCACTTCCACCTACACCATATGCCATCCCAGCTTCACCGACACCATAGATACCTTCGTCTGTATCAACCTTTACCAGAACAGGTCTCTGTCCCGAATTTTTACGTTGATGTACATGAAAAACTTCTACTTGTGTAATTTTCATTTATACCCTCTCCTTTTTGTGTTTAATTTGCATAAATTTGATCTGTTGGTTCAACAGCCAAATCGTCCTCGTATTTCATAACTTTATTTAAAATAAATCTTTCAAAATAAGCAAAATTATTGTCTTTTACCCGTGGTCTAGCTAATGTAATTTTTTTATCGAGTGAAATCTCTCCATCTTCAATCAGAACTACACGATCAGCCAAATACACTGCCTCTCCTACATCATGTGTTACCAAAACAACCGTAAAGCCCTGTTCTTTCCATAGTTTTTCAATTAAAATCTGCATCTGAATGCGTGTTAACGCATCAAGTGCGCCCAAAGGTTCATCTAACAATAGTAATTTAGGCGCACCAATTAAGGCTCTTGCCAAGGAGACTCTCTGCTTCTGACCACCAGATAAAACTGCTGGCCACGCACTTGCTTTATCAGATAAATTGACTGCCTGCAAAGCCGCCTGTGCCTTTTCTTTACTGCGTTCTTTTGATCCTAAAGCAACATTCTCCCCGACAGTTTTCCAGGGCAATAATCTTGCTTCCTGGAATAAATAGCGCACCGCAGGATTGATTTTTTTAACTTCATGATCCCCTAAGACAATGCTTCCGCTCGTCGGTGTTTCAAGATGAGAAATCAGTCGCAGCAATGTACTCTTCCCACAGCCGCTTTGCCCAACCAAGGCTACAAATTCACCTGGCTCTACCTGAAGATTGATGTCTTTCAATACTTCTGTCGCACCGAAAAATTTACGCAAATTTTTTATTTCTATTTTAAAACCCTGTGCTTTTTCACTCATTTTCTTCACCTACTATACTTTTCGATAATTATCATGCCATCGCAGGATTCTCTTTTCGATAAGTCCTGCAGCAAAATCGGAGAGACTCCCCAGCAGTGCATAAATAATTAAACTGAGCACAATAACGTCCATAAGCATAAATTCTCTTGCATTTGTCGCCATAAAGCCAATCCCAGATTTCGCAGCAACCGTTTCTGCAACGATCAAGGTTAACCACATACGTCCCAAAGATTGACGAATGCCAATCATGATAGAGGACATTGCACCCGGGAAAATAATATCTTTAAACAATTCAAACCGCGTTAAGCCATATGTTTTTCCCATTTCAATCAGACTGCTATCAATATAACGTATCCCATGAAATGTATTTAAATAGATTGGGAAAAAAGTTCCCAGAGAAATTAACACGACCTTCGCTGTTTCGCCAATACCAAACCAAATCAAAATCAATGGCAGCAACGCAAGATGCGGCACATTGCGAATCATTTGGATCGGTGTATTCAAAATCTTTTCTGCCAGTACAAACTGTCCATTGATGATCCCTAGCAAAAAGCCAATTGCACCACCAATGAGAAATCCCGCCATTGCTCGCATAGCACTAATTTCAATGTTTTCCGCCAATGTTCCATCTTTCATTAATCTATGCACCGCACTGAACACCTCACCGGGCGGCGGAAATAAACTTGCACTATTTTGATCCAAAGTCGTAATAAACCAAAAAATGAATACAACCGCCGGAATTGTCCAAGCAAGCATAAGATCAGTAAATCGAAAATTATCTTTCATTTTTCTCACCTAAACTTTAATACTTTTTAAATTTGCTGATCTCAGCATCAAAGGAACGATCAAATAGACCTGTAATATCAATCCCGCTTTTCAGCAGGCCTATCTTGCCAAACATATTCACAATATCTTGCTCCGAAGCAATTGTCGCCTCATCAACTGGTACAACATGCGTTTTCGTTTGTGCTTCTTCTTCTTGATATTGTTTTAAATAGTCCGATGGTTTTTGATTAATCTGCGGGCCATAAATTTCTGCCCATTCTTTCGGATGCTGTCTTGCCCACTCATTTGCCTCATTGAACCGGGATAAATAATCTAAAATTGCCGCATGCTTTTTCGGATCTTGTATCGCCGCTGGTGTTGCATACCAATAAAAATCTCCGGAAAGAATTTGCGCCGCTGATTGTAAAGTTACAGCACCCTTTTCATGTGCAGAACGGATAGAATTTCCATAGCTCGCTAAAGCATCCACTTCTCCTGTGAGAAGCGCAGATAA
This sequence comes from Massilibacillus massiliensis, assembly GCF_900086705.1. Lineage (NCBI taxonomy): Bacteria > Bacillati > Bacillota > Negativicutes > Selenomonadales > Sporomusaceae > Anaerosinus > Anaerosinus massiliensis. The sequence continues at coordinate 1,318,963 of NZ_LT575483.1, forward strand.
TCCATCAGAAGTGGACATCGGAATCGTTTCTGCATCGCTCCATGCCAAACCGGCATTTTCTAGCATCTTCGCTAAAAAATAATGTGCTGTTGTACTTTTTACATAAGCGATTTTCTTTCCTTTCAAATCAGCAACTGATTTTATCGGAGAATTAGCGGCTACGACTAACTCCTGATCTAAAGTTGATGATTTTTTCGTTGCAATAATTTTTAGATTACCACCATTTTTTGCTTGCGAAGCAAAAATAGGTGGAATCTGGCTGCCTGTTCCCAAATCCAGCTGATTTGCCGCCATTGCCTCTAAGACTAAATTTCCGCCTTGCATCACGTGAAATTCTACTTTATAAGGGGTTTTATCAAGTCCGGCAGCCGCAATAATTGCCTGCCCGTTTGCACCTGATGCTGCGCCTACCCGAATTACAACATCAGAAAGATCACCGCCTTTTTCAGCAGTCGCCGCTGCATCTTTACTTTTTTCAGTGTTTGACGCAGAATCTCCGCAGCCTGCAAAAATCAATGGGAATAATAAGAATACAAATACTAAAAATGCCTTTGTTTTTTTCATTTGAAAATGTCCTCCAGTTTTATTGCAAATTGCCAAAAATGATAATAAAAAAAGAGACCAATTCCTAAAAAGGAATTGGTCTCTAGTTTTCTAGTCAACCAAACTATCATTTTTCATATCATAAACGATCTATATTCTATTTGTCAATATCTATTTACTGCTTATTTCCGCCAAATATTCAGCTCTGCTTTTCTCCATGCATTTTACCTGCGAAATCAAACACCAAATCGACTTTATTGCTCTACCATACCATTTTTATATGCAAACGCAATCAATTGCATCCTGTTCTGTAAATGTAATTTATCCAAAATATTGCGCAGGTGATTTTTGACTGTGCTTTCACTGATATATAAAGTTTCACTGATTTCTCTATTGCTAAGCCCCTGGCTGATGAGTTGCAAAACTTCCTTTTCTCGTTCCGACAATCTACTGTCTAAAACAACCTGCTTCTGCCCGGAAAATTCCTGCAGAATTTTAGTTGCAAGCACTCGTGATATCGGAACTTCGCCTTGCGCGATACTCACGATATAATCCAGCCAGTATTCCGGCTCCATATTTTTTAATAAATATCCTTGCGCTCCACGTTTAATAGCCTCAAAAAAATCCTGCACATCATCCGATACACTCAGCATAATAATTTTTATATGCGGCATCGCTGATTTAATTTTTTCGGTAGCCTCAAGACCATCACCATTCGGCATACGAATATCCATTAAAATCAATTCTGGCATAAGCTGCGTCGCCTTTTCAACAGCCTCTATTCCGTTGGTTGCCTCACCGACAATCTCAAAAATCGGATTTGCAGAAAGAATACTTACAATGCCCCTTCGCGATAAAAAGTGATCATCTACAATCAATACTTTTATATTCACGACGCCAGCTCCTTTTTCTTATACTTCATAACGGTCACCGTTGTCCCACTGCCGGGGATGCTATCCAGCTTAAGCTCGGCTTTGATTGACTGAATATCCTGCTCCAAGAGTTTATAACCAAAAGAATCTTTCTGACAAAGACTCTTTTTTGCTACAAATCCTTTTCCGTTATCAGCAATGGTCAATTTAAAATTTCCACCACTTTCACACAAACTGACATTCACCTGCGTCGCAGCGGCATGCTTACGAATATTGAACAATAATTCTTGAAAAATATGATATAACTGCTTGCATTCATACGGACTAAACGGAACTTTGCTGACACAATCGACAGACAGATTCACCCTTGTACCCGTCTGCGTTTCATACTGCGCTAAGTGTGTTCGCATCGCAGAAACGAGATCAATATTATCTTCCGCCGCTGCGGTCTGCAATGCAAAAATATGCTGTCTTAACTCGGTGTCCGCAAAACAAATTGCTTCCCGCAGATCATGAATCGAAGTCCATGGTTCCTTTGATTTTTTACAAGCAGTCTCAATCTCCATAATTTTTACATTCATGAAAAACAACGATTGAGCAATACTGTCATGCAAATCCCGAGCAATCCGATATCGTTCCTGTAAAACTGCCGTTTCTTGTTTCTCCTGCTGCAGTTTGCCATACAGATTTTCCATCAGCGAAAAAATACCATGAGAAAATAAAAAAAAGATGACACCCGTCAATATTGCCACCAAAACATTGCCCCAGTCCATCGATATAACATATAAAAATTGGTGCCGAACAAATTCAGCCAGGCCAATACAAACAGCTGCTACAATCGCCGTAATCCATTTCATTTTCGTAATATTCATATAACGCTTCCTCCTATAGCCCCCACTTTTCAGTCTGATTGTACTGGCAAATACTAAATATGTCAATAGAATGACAGCCATATATGGACAGATAGGGCGCGGGTCGGTGATAAGCACTCATCTGCGTTGTTACAGTCGACCAAAGCAAAGTATTTTACCTTGTACAAACTATTTATAATAAAAATATTTTTAGTATAAATAGTAAAAACACTAAATTCGTTCCACTTATATAATCTGGTACGAAGATAGGTTACTGGTTGGTGAGAAGTATTCAGATGCAAGGCACAGCAAGGGGTTGCGAAGGAGTCGTACTTTCGTACGTCGACGAGCAGCACCTTGCTGTACGCCGCAGATGAGTACTTATCGCCTGCCAGTAGCCTATCTGTCATCGTTTGTCAAAAAAAATATTTTTAGTACTTTAAGTTCAGAATATAGTACTTTGAGATAGTTTTATAGTCGACTTAATAGAACTATAATTGATAATGATAATCATTGTATTATTGTCTTAAAATTTAGAACATGGAGGATTCCTATGTATTCAATACGTAACTTAAGTCATTATTTTTTATTTCTATCTTTCGCTTTCACCTCAGTTGCATCACCAATTGCATTTGCAGCAGGCGATACATCAGAGGATATAGAAGCTACCAACACCGACGATTCAGAAAGAACTTTTGTATTTGATGAAATGGTCGTCACAGCCTCGTCCATTACCAGTCCCCTAATTCTTGAAACAGATCCTAAAAAACCTCGACAACCTGTACCAGCAGCCGATGGGGGCGGATATCTAAAGAACATTCCTGGTTTTTCCCTCACTCGCAAAGGAGGCACTGGCGGTGACCCACTGTTTCGCGGCATGGGCGGTACACGTCTGAATGTACTCATGGATGGTGCCTCTGTTTTAGGTGGATGTCCCAGCCGCATGGATCCGACAACGACCTATGCTTATCCAGAATCCTATAGTAAAATTACCTTGATCAAAGGTCCGCAAAGCGTTTTATACGGCAGTAATATTGCCGGTACAATTCTGTTTGAAAGAGATACCGAACCATTCAGCGCACCGGGTACTCGTATGAGCAGCAGCCTGCTCTTTGGCAGCGCTGGCCGCCGCGACCAATTTTTCGATGTTACTTCTGGCGACAAGAATAGTTATATACGCGTCATCAAAACCAAAAGCGATTCTGATGACTACAAGGATGGTAACGGACAAAAAATCCACTCCGCTTATTCCCGAGAAAGCTTGACTGGCATTATCGGTTTTACCCCAAATTCCAACACCCTTCTCGAATTTTCCGTTGATGACAGCAATGGTCAGGCTGCGTATGCAGACCGTATGATGGATGGTTCTAAATTTGACCGCACAAGTTACAATGTCAAATTTGAAAAAAAACATTTATCATCTTCCCTTGAAAACATCAAGTTCAATGCTTCAAGAACTTTTATTGATCACGTAATGGACAACTACTCTTTGCGTCCACTCTCCAATATGTCGATGCCAAAATCAATGGAAGTAAAACGTACAACGACCAATGGACGCTTGGCGGCAGATTTTAACTTATCTCCAAGCAGTAGAGCAACGATTGGCCTTGATTATCAAAAAAATGTACATTCCGGAAATATGGTTATGAACAGTAAAGATTATGCGTCAGTTCCATTGAGTAAAGATATGACCTTTGAGAATTATGGTTTTTTCACTGAATATACACATGATTTAAATGTATCAGATCGTTTACTCAGTGGTATTCGTTTTGACAACCTCTCTGTTACTTATGCAAAATACCCTGGTAGAGAGGATAAGGATAAGACACATGGTGCTTTCTTACGCTATGAACATGATTATGCAAATCATGCGATGACGTCTTATATTGGAATTGGTCATGCACAAAGACCTGCGGACTGGTGGGAAAGAAAAAAAACAGGAGGGATGAATGCCGTTCCAGAAAAAAACACGCAGTTGGACACTGGTCTTCTTTATCACTCTGATAAAACAACCGCGAGTGTATCACTCTTCTATTCTAATGTCGATGATTTTATCCTATTAACCAATAGCGGAAATACTGTCAAAAATATCGATGCTTATCTATATGGCGGCGAAGCAACCTATTCTCATAAACTTTCAGAAACCCTTACAGGCACTGCGACGTTGGCTTATACAAGAGGTACAAATAAAAGCAATAACAGACCACTGCCACAGATAGCACCGCTTGAAGGAAGTCTCGGTCTAAAATATGCCAAAGACAAATGGGAAACTGGTATCTTGTGGCGCATGGTGGCCGCACAAAAACGCTATACAGCAGGTGATGGCAATGAAATCGGCACAGACATTGGTCCAAGCGGCGGTTTCGGTATTTTATCACTCAATACAGCCTATCGCGTAAACGAAAATTGGACTGTGACTGCTGGAGTCGACAACCTGCTTGATAAAAACTATGCTGAATTTGTCAGCCGCACAGGTGCAGCGATCGCTGAGCTTGGTATTCCTTCCACGACAAGAGTCAATGAACCTGGGAGAACATTTTGGCTTAAAGCAAACTGCAAGTTTTAAACGGATTTAACCCTGATCCCCTTCCGCCCTCTTTGCAGAACGATTTGGTGATTTTCTTGCATTTTTTTTAAAAGATACCGTACTTGATTCTCGGGAATAGCTAAACGTTCCGACAATGATCTTCGCCCGATTGAAATATCTTGCTGGTTAGATTGATAGATTTCCTCATAAATTTTCTGCATTAACGTCGTTTCATCTTCCATAGCGAAATTTTTAGCTTGATGTGATAGTTGAAACTCATCTGGCAAATGCTCCAACATAGGCGCCATGTCCGGGCAAAGATTCATTAAATATTCAACCACATTTTGCAATTCACGAATATTCCCCGGCCAACTATAAGATAAAAAGCAGGTCGTAATGTTTTTAAAATAATCTGCGACATCTACGCCATTCTTGCGGCTGCTATTATTTTGATAGAAAGCCTTCGCCAGTAATAAGATATCTTGCCCCCGCTCCCTAAGTGGTGGAAGCTTAATCGGCAAAACATTCAACCGATAATACAAATCCTGACGAAATTGACCATCTGCAATCAGCTTTTTCAAATCACGATTCGTTGCAACGATCACTCTTACGTCAATCGGAATCAATTTAGAACTTCCTACGCGCCGAATTTGCTGTTCTTGTAGAACACGCAGCAATTTCACTTGAAAAGTTAAAGGTGCATCACCAATTTCATCAAGAAAAATCGTTCCTTTATGTGCTTCTTCAAATAAACCGGCAGCACCGCCGCGGTTTGCACCGGTAAAGGCGCCCTCGATATAACCAAACAATTCTGACTCCAGCAAATTCTCCGTCAAAGCGGCAAAATTCACCGCGATAAACGGACCATTGCTTCGCGGCGAGGCGTTATGAATTCCCTGCGCAATCAGTTCTTTTCCAGTTCCACTTTCTCCTTGAATTAAAATTGTTGAATTTGACACTGCCATTTTTTGCGCAATCTCCAGTACCTGCTCAATCGCTTTACTTTGTCCAATGACTTGAGAGAAAGTATATCTGGCAACTTTCTGTTCTTGTACAAATTTTCGCCGCACGGACTCTTCTAGGCGCCGAATCTCCGAAACATCTTTAAATGTATATATTCTGCCGAAATCTGGATTTTCCGGTTGCATATAGGCAACATTGACAATCAAATGATGTCGATTGATCGTAACCAAAGATTCTTTGGTTTGATTCTTTTCATCCAAAACTTCGATTAAATTTGTGTTTGTAATTTGATAAACGGAATGACCGATTGCCTGCTCCGCTTTTATATCAAATAGCTTCTCCGCCACAGGATTTAATACAGAAATTTTTCCACTCCCGTCAATTGCAATAATTCCATCATGTACCGTATCAATCACAGTTTCAAACTGCGTCTTTATTTTATTACTAAAATAAATCATCTGACTGTCGTTTTTAATTAAACGGATGATATCACGCACATAATTAGCAGATAAAAAGTTTGCATATACATTGAGTAAATTTAATTGCAGCAGCACCTCTACCAAAGTTGTAATATCAATCAGTCGCGTCTTTATATCAATAACCTCTTCCACAAAATCGGGAACAAGTTCCTTTTCACCAGGGGTAATCGCGATTTTTAATTTAGGATAATGCAAGCTTTGCGGTGAATACGGATAATAATTGATATGATCAATCCCCAACGTTTGCAAAAGTGCAATGGTCTGATTTGCACTGGACGCTAAATCGTTTACCAGCAAAACATCCGTTCCTGCCGGAATTTCAAATAGCTTATTTACTTCATGATAATTGATGGAACGCCTTGCAATTAATATCGGACAAGTTTTATTTACATAAATTTTAGCTCTTCGATAGGCGTGCTGACTTGAAAATAAAACAAGATCTGCCTTAATATTGGTTGGGATTAGCCCATTCTCTATATAGTAATTATTCACATTTACACGATTTCCCAATAATCGATATAACTGCTCACGAAACGCTATGGATGTATTCTGCCCCATTGCGACCACAACTAAATTTCTCATAAAAACCTTCTCTCTAAAAGGGAAATATAAAAGGGATTGATATTTTTAATCCCTTTTATATTTCCCTTTTTCATTTAGAAATCCTCCTTACACGCAAAAAAACGTTCTGAAACAAGGTTTACAGGATTACATTTGCCCCATATATTGAAAATTCTACAAAAAAATACATTGGCATGAAAATTGCAATATTTTAGTCACTGTGTATATAAAATAACAAGGAGGCTATTCATCGTATGAAACAAACAAACAATTCTTCAGTACAAGTTCCTTTATCCGGGTATATCGCATTTTTCTTTGCCATTTTATTATTTTCCGGTATTTTTTCTTCAAGCGACGGCTGGATGAAAGCATTGGACTTTAATGTACTTAATGGTTCTTTTGGTAAAATCGAAGGTATTGAAAAAGCTTTCACTTTCCGTGGTGCTGGCGGCAGCGGTGCAAGAGACGGCTTTTTATTTGCTTTTGAATTAATACCCGCAGTTATTTTAGCTTTAGGTCTTGTAAATGTGATTGATGGTCTGGGCGGATTGAAAGCAGCGCAAAAACTCATGTCACCGATTTTAAAACCATTATTAGGTGTTCCCGGTGTGGCTGCACTCGCCAATATTGCCAATATGCAAAGTACAGATGCAGCTGCCGGCATGGTAAAAGAACTTGTCGATACAGGTGAATTAACAGATAAAGAACGCTCCGTTATCATCTCCTATCAGACAAGTGGCAGTGCATTTATTACCAACTATTTCTCTTCCGGTGCCGCGGTTTTCAGCTTTATGCTCGTGCCAATTATCGTTCCGATTCTTGTTATACTCGTCTTTAAAATCGTTGGCGCGAACTTAATGCGTTTATATTTAAAAGCAGTTTCAAATAAACCGGCAACAGGAGGCAACAATCATGACAACTAAACCAATAGCAGAAGTAACACCAAATAAAAACATTCTTGATTTATTTATTGACGGCGCACGCCGCGGTTTTACCATTGGGACAACGAGTCTTTTACCGAATGTTGTAATGGCTTTTGTTATCATTCGAATTTTAGAAGTTACCGGATTATTAAAAATTATTGGTATTGTCTGTGCACCAATCATGGCACTATGGGGGCTGCCAGGTGAAGCAGCGACTGTCATCATTACTTCGCTGATGAGTATGGGCGGCGGCATTGGCGTTGCTGTAAGCCTTTATACCAACGCACACTTAGATGCCATGCAAGTCACGATGCTTGTACCTGCGATCTACCTTATGGGAAATCCAGTACAAAACATTGGACGTTGTTTAGGAATCTCTGGCGTTAATACAAAACATTATCCTGCAATTTTAGCAATTTGCGTCATCAATGCCCTTCTATCAATTTGGGCAATGCGTCTAATTCTCATGTTTTTTTAATGCATAAATTTAAATTACTACAGTAAAAGGAGGACATGATGATGTCCACAACACAACCATTTTTTACACTATTACGTAATGCCCATATTATTGCACCAGATGAACTTGGCATACAAGATATTTTAATCGCAGGTAATAAAATCGCTGCCATCGGCAAGGATTTAAACCTTCCACAAAATTATGACTGCAACGAAATTGATTTGGAAGGCCAAACGATCCTGCCTGGCTTTATCGACAGCCATGTGCATTTGATTGGCGGTGGCGGTGAAGGCGGTTATGCAACTAGAACACCGGAGATCGTTTTATCCAAAGTTACGACTTCCGGCGTAACCACATTAGTCGGATGCCTTGGAACCGACGGCACAACCCGCCATATGGAAAGTTTACTTGCAAAAGCACGCGGGCTTGAAGAAGAAGGTCTTTCCACTTATATTTATACTGGCTCTTATGAAATTCCAACACCAACGATTACCGGCAGTGTCCGCAAAGATATTATCATCATTGATAAAATCATCGGCACAGGCGAAATCGCTATGGCAGACCATCGTTCGGCGCAGCCAACCAAACGCGAATATCAAAAATTAGCCGCCGAAGCAAGAGTCGGCGGCATGCTAAGCGGAAAAGCTGGTATCGTCGACATGCATATGGGTGACGGGACCGACGGCATGAAACTTTTATATGAGATTACAGCAAACGGAGAATTGCCAAAGTCACAATTTTTGCCGACGCATGTGAATCGCAATCCACAATTATTAGAAGAAAGCATTGATTGGGCAAAACAAGGCGGTATCATGGATATCACCTCCGGTGTCAGTCCGGCAAGCGGCGCATCTAAATCAATTAAACCTAGTAAAGCTGTAAAACAAGCACTGGAAGCCGGCGTTCCTTTGACACAAATCACCATGAGTTCAGATGGCAACGGAAGCGTGCCACTCTTTGATGAAAAGGGTAACACAATCGGTGTAGGCGTTGCTAGCCAAACTTCCATGCTCGAAGAAGTTCGTGATATGGTGCAGAATGAAGGTATAAAACTCAGCGATGCCATTCAAATTGTTACAAGCAATGTAGCCAGAGCTTTAAAACTCTATCCAGACAAAGGCAGCATCTGCCAAGGCGCTGCTGCAGACCTCATCGTGATCGACACAGCCTTTCATTTGACCAATGTTTGGTGTAAAGGCAAACACATGGTGGAAAACGGACAGCCTATCGTTTTTGGTACCTTCGAAGCGCATACAAAATAAAAGTTAACGAAAAACGGATGCAGCAGAATCAAGTACTGCGGCATCCGTTTTTTATTGCAAATAAAATGTTCATTTACAATAAGAGTTTTACCCTTTTTTTGCTGTTACATATGCAGAAGCGCTTTCATAGGTCTGCTGTATATGATTCTGCATTTTTTGTCTTGCCATTTCGACATTGCCGACCTTTACAGCAAGCAATATTTCTAAATGTTCCTGCAGTGATGCCCTATAACGGTAGTCACCACTAAAAATCGCGTTCATTCCAAATCGCCGAATTTTGTCACGCAATTCTCCCATCATACCGGTTAACAAATCATTTTGAGCCATTTCTAGCAAAAGTCCGTGGAAAGTAACATCCATATCCATGAAAACCTTACTGTCATATTTACTTGAACTATACTTTTGATTTTGATGACATTCCTCAAGACGTGTAATAAACGCCTCTGTTCTATTTTCTATCGCCAGCTCCACAGCCAAAACTTCCAAGGCTGTACGTATCTGAAAGATATTTTTTAAATCCTCTTCTCCCATCTTTTTCACAATAATGCCTTTATACGGAATATACTCGACAAGGTTTTCCGATTCCAAGGCTTTGAGTGCTTCTCGAACGGGACTGCGGCTTACATTAAATTCCTCAGAAATTTTCCGTTCATTTAAAATATCTTCTTCGTTATAACGCTGACTAAGAATATCTTCTTTTAACATCGTATAAATCTGTTGTTTTAAAGATTCCGCTTTTTTTATCATTCTCATCGTTGCAAACCCCAATTATAAATTTTTCATTTTAAATAAAAATAGCATGCTATATAAATCATATCATCTTTATATAGCATGCTACAAATTTTTATCTTCATCTAAATAATAAAAGTGATAAGAAAAGAGATTCCTAATCCAACAATCATCGATGGTCTTTGCCATTTATTTGCAAGTTTTTGGTTTGTACCCGGTATAACACCCGCTACGACCGGCAACGCTGTTAATGCACCACCGCTAAGAAAAAGCTGCATGATAGCGCAACCAGAAATGGCGGCAAAGCTAACCGCCAAAGGATCAGCGCCTAATCCCAACACAATTTGCACAAACGGTAAAACAATTGGCGCTGAAGCGGCATTAGACTGCGTAATTGTCCCGGCTAAAGCTGAAATCATAAGCAAGATCTGGATTGGTGCAAAAGCAAGGTATGGGCTAACATAATCAGCAACCAAGCTCACTAAACCAATCTTAGAAATAACGATCGACATGTACATGAGACTGATAATCGCTACGATTGGAATTGCGATCTGTGTCACACCATTGAGCATGAACTTTTCCCCTTCTGCTAATTTCAAGCCCGCCATAAGAATCACTAATACACTACAGCCAACGCCAACTAAAAATATCGGGATTCCCATGAAAAATGTAATGCACAAAACCAAGAATGGGAAAAACGCTTTTGCAAATGACGGTGCATTTTCGGGCAGTGTGAAAGTCGTATCCTCAAGATCCTTGCGAATCTCTATCCCGTCTTGTATCATTTCTCTTTTTGCACGATAATACACAAAAATATAAATTCCTATGCATCCTGCAAAAGTCCAGAAATTAATCAAACCAAATTTTACACCGGTCAAACCTAAAATCGCCAGCATCGTAGGATGCGTGAAGCCGGCATTATTTGCGCCTATATTTGCCAAAGAAATAATCGCAGAAGTTTTATTCGACGATAATCCCAAGCGCGTTGACGCCGGTCCAGCAACGGTAGCCATAATGACGGGTTGCGTAAAAGCTGTCAATGATCCAAGCAACGCAGCTGCCAAACTAGCTGCAGTTGCAATTCCCGGGGCTCCGCCTTTTTTTCTGCCAAACTCCATAATCTTGCAAATAATTACATCCATATAGCCAGATGCCTGCATCACGCCGATAAACAGCAATACGCCTAACATATCAATGATTACAGGATTCATCGCACTAACTAGTAATTTCGGAATGGCGTCCGGACTTGAACCCATGAGCGGAAATCCAGCCGCCAAAGCGGCCAACGTAGTGCCAATAACAGCAGTTAAATAAAGCGGTGCAAGCCCTAAGATCATAACACCAAGTGTTATTACCATAATAATTTGCGCTGTAATCATCTTACTTCACCTTCTCACTTTCGTTTTTCATAAATTAATGTTCTTGTATCACTTTGATCTTGTATGTTAAAGCTATCTCACGATTGAGCTTTTCATCTACGATCTTACAAGAGAATTTATCCCCGAATTTAAATCCATCTTTCAATGGAACTGTCCCTGTATAAATCAGACAATGATTAACATCCAACTCTTTTTCAATTTCAGAAATAATGCATTCCAAGGACAATAAATCACTTGTCAGGCCAGCTTGATATTCCACTTCCGTGTCATCAATTACCTGCGAAGAAACCAATTTGATTGCATCGAAATGATCTTTAATTTCGTCATACTCCCAGAACTCTTTAGCATAGGGCTTTAAACAAACCTGTTTCGATTTATGGATACTCACCGCTTCCAATTCTCGATCTGTGTGATCGCTGCCAATCCCGATATAATATTTATGATCACGTACAAGGATAATATATTCAACTTCACCACTTGTTTTATCGGCAATCACCTCAATTGTATCCTCAGACGTCAGCAGCCCCTTTGCACATTGATACACAACAGGCACAGATTTTGGACAATGAATTCCTTCCGCTTCCAATTCTCGAATATGTTCCATCGTTTTTTCTATGTCTTTTCCGGCGAAGCCGACAACAATCAATTTATCTAGTTCCATAGATTCTTCTTTGCGCCCTTGTTTTGTCACTACAGTATATTTCATCATTTTTCCTCCTCGGTTTCTTTCTTAGTCTACTTTATAGTATGCAGGTTTTCTATCACGAAAAATATTGATAGACTCACGAATCCCTTGTATCATCTCCATATCAATTTCACCGGTTTGAATTTCCTCCTCGGTCCCCATATGACAGATGGGTTCACCCCAAGGATTGATTAAAAGAGAATTTCCACCATATTTAGTTTCTCCTGCATAACCACAGGCATTTACCGCACAGACATACATCTGATTTTCAATGGCTCTGGCTGTAGCCAGTGTAACCCAATGCAACTTTCTGGCAAGCGGCCACTGCGCAGGAATAAACATCAAGTCTACGCCCTGCAAAGTTGCTGTACGAATGAACTCCGGAAATCTCATATCATAACAAATCACACAAGAACACTTTATACCATCCAAGCTGAAATGAATCACTTTATTGCCACCTTTAAAGTAATGGTGTTCATCTGATGGAGTAAACCCATGTACTTTGTCATACGCGCCAACAACCTCACCTAAACGATTAAACACATATAATGTATTGTAAATGTTCCCTTCTTTTTTATTAGCTACAGAGCCTGCCACAATATTTACATGATGCGCACTGGCAAATGCACCAAATACCTCTTTCGTTTTTTCTCCATCAACATCGGCTAACGTTGACAACCCTTCTTTAGGGAAAAAACCTACATTCATCGTTTCAGGAAACACTATAATATCCGGTTTTTCTTTCATCGCGTTTTCCATTAACTGCACTGCACGCTGATAATTTTCCTCAGGTTTAGCAAATGCAACATCCATCTGGATCAAACTAATTCTTTTTTTCATTTCGAACCTCCTCACGCGAATGGTGTATAGTATGTGGTATACCATTTGCAGTAAATAAAAAAAGATGTCTTATAAGAATGTAAAATTACATCCTTACAAGACATCTTTGTCTTCTGAAATTATTTAAATAAAACGTCCAGAGCAAACTTCGGTACCCTCTTTGCTCTTTTCAATTGCAACTTATTATTTTTTATATCATATCTTCTTTTACTTACACTGTCAATAAGAATCTTTCACCATAAAAATGCATTTAAATAAGCAATGCACCCCGCTCTTTGTACCGCGTAATCAAAAATTCAGATTCGACACTTTGAATTCCGTCAATCTCGCGTAGTTGCTGCGCATAACGACTTACATGCTCCTGATTATCAAACAATGCATGTACATGTAAATGAGGTTTTCCGCTCATTTGATATACATTGGTAATCTCATCCGAATTTAATAGTGTCTCAGCAATCTGATCCATTTTGCTCCATTCCACATCAATATTAAAATAAATCGAAAGATTTTTTCCTGCTTTCAAAGGATTTACAACAATCGTAAAATTGCTGATAATTCCATGTTCTACAAGCTGACTGACTCTTTCACGAACGGCCGCACGCGTCAAACCAACTAGCCGCCCAAGCTCCGCATGACTTAGCCGCCCATTCTCTGATAAGTATTTCAAAATCTGCCGATCAATTTCATCAAGATTTTTAAATTGCATTGTTCTCATCCTTCATCCTAATTTATTTTACAATGTAAAATAAATTATATTTTTATTGAACGATTGTATAAATTATATTATACTTATGATTATGATTTTTGTATATATAGTGAATGAAATCTGTACTCATAAAAAACTTTCATTTTACTATACTATAAAAGATTGGAGTGAATTACATGACGATTATGGCTTTCAACATTTTACTTATTTCAATTTCTGCCGGAATTATGGGGTCGATCTTGGGACTTGGCGGGGGGATTATCATGACCCCAGCATTAACTTTTATCTTTGGCATAGATATTCAATATGCCATCGGCGCGAGTTTAATTTCAGTCATTGCTACTTCCAGCGGGGCTGCCATTGCTTATATTCGTGACGGTATTACCAATATTCGTGTTGGTATGTTTCTAGAAATTGCAACGACCATAGGCGCAATTACAGGCGCAATTATCGGCGGACTCATTGCCCCAGACTTATTATACTTGATTTTCGGCATATTCATCATCTATTCTGCAATCTTAATGTTAAAAAAAGTTGCACAAGAACTGCCCGGTGAAGTACCTTTGCATCCGTTGGCAAAGACATTGAAACTGCAAGGCGAATATTACGACAAAGCTTTAGATAAAACGATTGCATACAACGCAGACAGGGTTTACAGTGGTTTTGGTGTCATGTATGGCGCTGGTATTATCTCTGGGCTCTTAGGCATCGGCAGTGGAAGTTTTAAGGTTATGGCAATGGATGTCTTTATGAAATTGCCCCTTAAGGTATCTAGTGCAACAAGCAATTTTATGATGGGTGTAACCGGTGCAGCCAGTGCAGCAATTTATATCTATAGAGGCGATATAGATCCGGTGATATCCGCCCCTGTAGCATTAGGTGTCTTAATTGGTTCAACAATTGGTGCAAGGCTGATGCAGAAATTAAAAAGTAAAACAATCCGCAAGCTCTTTATTCCTATTCTTCTCTACGTCGGGCTTCAGATGATATTGCAAGGATTGGGGGTTAAATTCTAATGGAAAACAAGCAAACGCAAGCCTCACATCATTTACTTAAAGCAGAGCTTTTTGTTAGCTATGCACTGCGCGTTGGCGTATTCTTAAGTGCAACTGTGATCCTACTTGGCCTGATCAGATTCTTTCTAACCGGAGAAAGTGGCTATCCAGGAAATACTTATCCCACAAGAATACCTGATATTCTTCTAGGTGCACTCGCGCTTAAATCTTTTGGCATCATTATGTTCGGTCTTCTATTACTCATCTTAACCCCAGTTTTCCGTGTTGGAATTTCCATCTTGGTCTTTAGCCTTGAAAAAGATTGGCTATATACAGGAATTTCAGCAATTGTTTTTCTGATCCTTTGCAGCAGTTTTTTCTTTGGGAAATAACCGATTTTGACTCTAAATCGATCTATCTCATCGACTAAATACAAAACAGGCTTTCGTTAAATTTAACGAAAGCCTGTTTTGTATTTAGGGCTATCTTCTAATTGCAATATTGTCCACCGTTTTTTCAAACTTCTGGCTGCAGCCCACAGCATTAATCCAAAGATAAGAACTGTTATATCTACACCTGCAGTGACCCAATCACCATTTACAATCGTTTTTGATAATCCAACCGATGTCATTAACGCATTTAACAAGGGCAATCCCAGCGCAAGTCCCGCTGCCAGATAAAGTTGCTGCGGCCATGCTTTTTCCTTTGGCTGCAAAAAAGCATGAATGAATAGACAAAGCCAAAAGAAGAAAAATGCGCCAATCTCGGCTTCCGCTCGCCCTTTCAATGCAACTGGCAGCAAGCGATTCACCCATAAAAAACCAAGTGAAGCTGTAATCAATCCAGCAATTACACCTATATTAATAGATTCTGCCACCCGAAAAAGATCGCGGTCAGTTCCCCATTCCTTGGCATATCTCGCTCGTCTCTTAATCGTAAAAAACACGAGTCCCGTGCCAATCATGATTGAGCTGATCATTCCCAAGATAAAGTACAGCCACGCCATAGGATAGCCGCCAAATTTGACAATATGCAAGCCTACCAGAGATCGTACAAGCGTCGCTTGTGTCCCCCATTTCGTCTGACTTACCAGCCATTCACCACTTACGCCATCAAATGTAACCCGATCAGCAATCGCTAAAAGACGATCATCGACACGTCGCATAAAATTAATCACGGTATTACGACTATCGGGATTTGGAACTTGTATACACCAAATATTGCCGTCACCAATTTCCCGTTCTGCCGCCGGTACTAAATCAGCAAGTGGATACGTCTGGACCTTTTCTCGACTCTTAGGTCTTTCCACAACCTGTAAGAGATCGACCCAAAACTTATTTTGCCCTTGGTAGAATGTATGCATTGATACAGGCATGATATCCATAAAGGTCATCACCAACCCAGAATATGTGATCATCACTACAAAGGGCAGTGTCAAAATTCCCGTCATCGTATGTACACTGAGCCAGCTACGTCGCCAACGCAAAAAAAAGAAATCTTTGATTACACTGCGGCGAATCACAATACCAGAAATTACTGCTGCTAACATCGCCAATCCGGCTATGCTGACCAACCAAGTGCCTGTATGCCCCCGACTCAATTCATAATGAAAAAGTGCAAAAAACTCCCCGCCCTCTGTATCTCTAGCCTTAATAACCGCGCCCGTAGACGGATCAATAAATTGATGAAAATCCTGCTTACCTTTTTTCCAGGAAACTTCTACATTTGAGATGCGTCCCTGCGGAAGGGTAATAAACCAAACATCAGCATCAGAGGCGAGCTGCCGCAGTGCTTTTTCTGCAGCAGCAACAGATACAGCCGTTGCTGCGCGCTGCTGCACACGCACTTCCGGACGCATCCATGCACTGATTTCTGGTTCAAACACCGCAATTGTACCAGTAAAGAACACAATAAATAATACCCAACCAAGACATAGTCCACCCCAAGTATGAAACATCTTCATTCCTTGCAACATTGTATTTTTCCTCACACAAAGCCTCCTTTCAGCGCAGACAGCTTGCCAGTACTATCATCGCCCCAGAAATTAATCCTACGCCGAGCAACCCCTTCCAAACACACTGCACGCTTTCTGCAGTAAATGCCCAAACGAACACAGTCAAATATATCAAGGGTAAAAGTAAACCACAAAAGAAGGTTGCTTCTGTGTGTGATAAAGGCAGCCAAAGCGAAACTGCACGAATCAAACTATAGGACAAGCCATAGCCGCCAAAAACTGCTGTTAGAGATCTTAACATTAGCTGCATCACTGGATGAGAGCTTAAAAATACTGATCTAACAAGCTCCCACTCCGCAGTCACTGAAAACTTCTGCAAACTTTTGCCTCCTTACTTTTAAAGATCCATTGTCATGGATAATTTATATGTACGACCATTTCCGATGGTGAGATAACCATCATTAAATGTACCAGACCAATAATTTTTATCCAATAAGTTTTCTACATTGAAACGGAAAACAGTCGGGTTGCCTTGCATCGAAGTCTTATATTGCATACCAACATCGTAACGAACCCAACTAGGAAGCTTTGCCGTATTTTTAGCGTTTGCATACTCTTCGCCTGTATACACTGCCCGCGTACTAAAACTCAAGCCCGGCACACTGGTAGAATCAAATTCAAAACCAAGATTCGCCTGCCATTTTGGTACACCATATGCGCTATTGCCATTTAGCGTTTGATCCGCTTTATCTGCATAAGTAGCACGCATATAGGTAACTCCACCTAAAACATGCACACTATCACTGACTTGCCCAAAGGTAGTCCACTCTACGCCTTTATTTCGTTGTTTACCATTTGAATCGTAAATTTTTGTTATACTATTTAAACTTGGATCGCCTGGCTTATCAACTTGAAACAAGCTTACAGTATTTGCATAATTGCCAGTATCCCATTTTACACCGATCTCTTTCTGTTTCGTCTTATAAGGTGCCAATACTTCTCCATTATTTACAGCATTGACATCATTTACAGTCTGACCTGCACTTAAGCCTTCAATATAGTTTGCATAAAATGATGTAGATTTCGTTGCCCATGGTTTTATGACAAAAGCAATTGCCGGAGTAATAGCATGATCATTGTAACTTTTAGTCACTTCACCGGTAGCTTTGTAACTTTTTGAATTAACCTTTTGATTACGCAAACCTAATATCAATTTGTATTTATCTTTATTAAAGGATAAAGTATCTGCCAAAGCAACACTCGTAAGTGTATTTTCCCCTGTCTTAGGGGCTGCACCTGGATCCGTCGCCAAAATTGGCTTTACTGGATGATAAATATTTGAAGGATATTTATCCGATCCTTTATTTATCGTGCCACTTTCTATATCAACTTTAGTTGCACTCAGAACCATTTGATGCTCAACGGCTCCAGTCGTAAATTTTTGCTTTAACCCAACCTCTGATGATACAGCATCCTTATAACCCCTGAGATAAAATGTTTGACCAGAATAATTTCCTAATGTATCTGTGCTATTTGAACGTGTGCCATTAATAAAACCTTTATAGTTATTTTTTAAATATCCAATGTTTGCATATGCAGTCAGGTTTTCATTAAAATCATACTCACTCCGAAGCATCGCACCCTTATTTTGTGTTTGACTATGCACTCCAGCAAATAAATTGGTATCTCCATCTGGTGCTTTAGGAAGCTGCGTCACTGAACTCAAAAAACCAAACATTGCGGATGAACCGCCCGTAAAGTTTTCTTCGTGATTGAATGCATCCAAATAAGCTCTAAATTTTTCACCTTGATAATCTAAATTAATTGACCCAAAAGTACGTTCTTTTTCCTGATCATGCACACCTGTTGCACCATCGTTTCTAGCGATATTAAGCCGCATGCCCCATTCCCTATTTTCACCGAAACGGCGTCCAAGATCCAAATGAACGCCTTTATTCAAGCTAGACGTATATTCCGTCGTCAATCTTGTCAATGGTTCTTCATCGGCTGTTTTTGTCACGATATTCACCGTTCCACCCCCCGCTCCGCCTGGGGACATTCCATATAAAAGTGCACTTGGCCCTTTAAGGACCTCTACACGCTCAAGAAATTCTGTCGGCACATGATTGGCGGGTGCAAGACCATACATCCCATTTAAAGCAATTTCAGACTCGTTTACATCCAGTCCGCGAACTGAAAAATTTTCACTCATATGACCATTCGATGTGGTAAACCGTACCGAGGCATCATTCATGAGTACATCCGCTAGCGTTCTTGCCTGTTGATCTTCAATCACCTTTTCCGTATAACTGGTGATATTAAACGGCGTATCAAAAATATCCATATCGCCTAAAATCCCTAGATTGGCTTTTTTAGCCACCTGACCGCCGGCATAGGATTCAACCTTGCGCCCACTTTTTTGGTGCTCCCGGTCCCCAAAAATCGTCGAACCTTCAAATGTAAACTCACTTTTTTCCGCTTGTTCTGCAGATGTATCTGTTTTTTGCTCTTCTGCACCAGTTGCCGAAGCATCCTGCTCGGCGGCATACACTGAAAATGGTGAATGCAGCGCCAATGAAGTACCAATCAAAGCATATAAAAGCTTTTTTCTGGTACGCGACATTTTATACAACATCACAATTCCTCCTTAATTATATGATAATGATTATCAGTATTATTACACATCGTAGTGTATCAATGCCTTCAAAGAAAGTAAATAGACTTTTTTTGTAAAAAACCTGCACTTTTTCCCAAATTAACTTTTAACCAAGCAATTATAAAAATACTTTCTCTATATGGCTTGACAAATCTCTTCTTTTTTGATATTTTGATAACGATTATCGTTTTCATATATTTAATTGAAAGGAGTTTGTTACCGCATGAAAGTGAATATTCAAGAACTTACCAAACAATTTTCAAAATCAAGTTTTCACATTATAAATGTTCGCCGTGCAGTAATCGCTCCCGGAAGTAAATATTTTGGTACAACTACACCTCCGTCCTCTGGCTTTATACTTCCGCTTAACGGAAAAGCGCGTATGTTTTTTAATCATACGCCTTACGAAATGGGGCAAGGAAAAATTTTTCATTTCGCTCCAAATATGTCATTGGATAAAGAAGTTATTGGCGAAGATTATTGGGATTACATTGTTTTGCAATACGAATTTAAAAAAACAAGTTCACCGCTCTATTCCCCTTATCATTATGAAACGGACATCAGATTCACACCCCTTGTGCATGAACTGATACTTCAGCTGTATTTGTATTGTGCGGTTCCCCAGCAGTTTGTAAATTCGAAAGCGAGAGAACTGTTTCGAAATATTTTGACTGAAATGTCCATCCTTGAAAAAACTTCAAAACAAGAAAAGGGACATAGAATCATCGAACAAGCTGCACATTTTATAACAATGCACTATATGACACCTATAACCATGCCTAAATTAGCAGAACAATACAATTTAAAACCCAAACAATTCGCTTATTTATTTCACAAATATACGGGGGTAAGTCCTAATGAATATTTAATCAATCAGAGAATTCACCGTGCGCATGAACTTCTCATCCATACCACGCGTTCCATTGCCGAAGTATCAGCTTGTGTCGGCTACACCGACCCATACTACTTTAGCAGGTTATTTAAAAAACGAACCGGTTTTCCGCCGAGTATTCTGCGAAGCTCAAAATTAGCACAGGCTCAGTAAACATATGACTGTACCAAAACGACATTCTCTCATGAAAATTTTAGAAAGTTCCACGTTATGTGCTGAACTTAAAATTACTTAACTTTTAACAATAAGGAGATTATTATGGAATTCATAAACCAAACCATTCATTTATTTCACCAAGGTGGGCCAATCATGTATGTCATGGTTGTTTGCTCCTTCTTCGCCGTGGCTATCGCGGTCGAAAGAGTCTTATATTTTAAGAGTGTTACACAGAACTTACCAGAATTTAAGCAACAAATTAAACCATTAGTAGAAAAAGGCCGTTTTTCAGATGCCACGCAACTCTGCGAAAAAAATGCCCCAAATATCTTAGCAGGAATCGCCTTGGCTGGCCTGCAGGCATTTCAGCAAGGCAGCAAACTCGAAAACGCTTTAGAAAGTGCCTCCTCTTTAGCTGCAGCAAATTTGCGCGAGCGCTTGGATGATTTGAGTATGCTTGTTACACTTTCACCATTATTAGGACTTTTAGGAACTGTTATCGGTATGATTCAATCTTTCAGCATTTTACAAGTACAAAGCGGTCAACCTATGGCGATTACAGGTGGTGTTGGTGAAGCTCTCATCGCGACTGCAACAGGTCTCAGCATTGCAACCTTAGCACTCTTACTACACAATATCTTCTCTCGCAAAGTCAACCGACTCATTACTGAAATTGAACAAACCGCTGCGCTTATCATAAATCATGTATCAACACAAAAAATAGGACGGAGAGATGCTCATGAAATTGCGTAGTCTCCGTGTAGAAAACCAGCCACAATTAATGATCATTCCCCTAATCGATATTATCTTCTTTTTGCTCGTGTTCTTTATGGTCAGTACTTTATCGATGGTACAACAAAATACTTTACCAGTGAATTTGCCGCAAGCGGCGGCAGCACAGCAGGATACCACAAAACGTATATCACTTACCGTTCAGGCCAACGGTAATATCTTATTTGATGAAGAAGAAATCCCTGCCAATCTTCTGGCACGGCGTGTTTCACTTGAACTGTCTAGGAATTCAGACCCGGCTTTTGTATTACGAGGAGATAAAGAAGTCGCATACGGACAGATCATCACTGTTCTGGATGCTCTGAAACAAGCTGGTGCACACAAAGTATCCGTCGCTGTAGAAAAGAGGTAGCATAAAATGAGCTATACACTTAAATGGAGAAAAGCTATGCTTGCCTCACTTCTTTGTCACTTGATCGTATTGCCTATACTCGGTTATTTCACTGCAACTTTAACGGTTGTCCCCCCGGAAGATGAAGAAAACTTCATTGAAATGACACTTGAAACTAGCACGGCAAACGCTGCAGCTGCTTCAAGTACACAGGCACCACAGTCAATGTCTACCCCTCTTACAGAACCAATGACTCCTGACACGCCTGTATCGCCTACTGAAGATCCGGCTCCGGCTCTGGCACCTAAGGTAATCACAACAAATTCACTCACCATGCTGGATGCAGAAGTTTCACCAGCACCTTCATCAAGAACTGGTACTTCAGCGGCAAAAGCATCTTCCGAAAGCGCAGGCGGAACTTCCTCCGGAATCCCCGTTGGCGGCGGGCAGGGAAATGACGATGGCGCACCTGCTCCTAGTGGAACTGCAAAACCTAGTATTCTCGAAAAATCAGAACCTGACTACCCTACAGTAGCCCGACAAAACAATTGGCAAGGTACTGTAGAACTCAAAGTTCAAATTCTAACCAATGGACGGACTGGCAGAATATCCGTATCCAGTTCCAGCGGCTATTCTGTACTTGACGATGCTGCGGTAGAAGCCATGCGGCAATGGATATTCACACCAGCCAGAGATTTAAGCACGAATCAGGCTGTTGCCTGCACTATCAACTATCCAATGCGTTTTAGATTAAATTAATAAGTAAGAACAGGTTTCATTTCTCACCCCAACATTTAAAATAGAAAAAGAAAGAGTTCCAATCTTATCATTGGAACTCTTTCTTTTTCTATTTTATTTTAGGTAAACGGTTACTCATACATCGCATCGGCCAACTGCTGCATCGCCTCCGCAGCACGCACGCCTGGATTTACAGCAAACAATTCATATGGTAATACAAAAATACGTTTTGTTTTTACTGCATCAACATCTGTCCAAGCAGAATTTTCTTCAAAATTACGTCGAATCGTATCTTCCATTTGCGGTGGTCCATGCATAATAAGAAAAATGACTTGGGGATTCTGCTTTGCTACGAATTCCATACCGAGCGGAACATAGCCTTCTTTATTGTCTGAGATCTGATCCGCGATATTGCCGCCACCTAAACGTTCAATTAGATCTCCCGTAAAACTATATTTTGTTGCCATATTGAAACTTTCCGGCGAGCCAAAAATAATTAAACTCTTGGGTGGATTTTTGCCTTTACTGTAGGATTCTGCAATTTTATATTCTTCTTTCATTTTTTCAATACGTGCTTCTGCCATCTGTTCTGATTTTGCCAAACTTCCATATAACTTTAATGTATTAAAAATTTGTTCATATGTATCAAGTGCCTGAATATACAGTGGAATTCCCGCTTGTTCTAGTGTAGGAATCAGCGCTTGATGATATGGCACATTTGTACCAATCACCAGATCAGGCTTTAATGCCAAAATCTTTTCAATGTTCGGACTGTGGATAATTCCCACTTCATCAGCATCTGATGTCGCCTTTACCACTTCATCGGACAGCGCCTTGGAACTAGGCTTCCCAACAACAAATTCTGCTCCCCCTGCCGCACAAAACAGATCAAGATTGGACGCATTCAACACTACCACACGTTTTGGATGCTTTGGCATCTCCACACTGCGTCCAGCACTATCTTTCAAAGTCTGCGTGAGAACCGCGGCATCACTTTCTGAAGATTCGCCAGATCGAAAAAGTAAGCTTCCTACGACTGCAAATAAAAGGACGACGAGCCCGATTGCTGTTTTTTGCATATCATACCTGCCTTTCCTCAAATTATTCTAATTTAAATTATCCATGGGCAATACATGCACCATTTGATCAACTACGAATTTTTAAATTTCCTCTTTATTTAAGTACCACGCTTTGCACAAACACTGTGAGGAAGGCAAACTAAATGTTCTTTTTCACCTTGTCTGAGTTTCAGCACTGATGTTTCCACTCCGTACAAATCTCGTAAAGTAGTACTCGTAAAAACCTTTTCAACGGTTCCATCTGCTACAATCTCACCTTCTTTTATTGCTACAAGGCGGCTGCTAAAACGCGCCGCATGATTCAAATCATGCAAAACCATGACAACCGTGAGCCCTAGCTCCTTATGTAATCGTTCAATGAGCAGCATCAATTCTAATTGATGACGAATATCTAAATACGTTGTAGGTTCATCTAACAAAAGAATTTCCGGTTCTTGCGCAAGCGCCATCGCCAGCCAGGCTCTCTGCCGTTCCCCACCGGATAATGTATCTAATCTGCAATGCTGAAATTTTAAAGTTTCTGTCGCTTCCATAGCCCGTTCCACTGCAATCAAATCCTCGTGACCTATATCAGCGAAAAACTTCCTGTGGGGAAGTCTGCCAAATAAAACCAGATCACGCACTGTCATATCCCCGGGGGCTTGTGCATGCTGCGGCAACAGTGACAATTTCTTCGCAATTTCTTTCGCTGGAAGCAAGTGGATGTCTTTGCCTTCTAAAAGTACAATTCCCTTCGTTGGCTTTAAGAGCCGTCCAAGCGCTTTTAACAAGGTTGATTTCCCTGAACCATTCGGCCCGATAATCGATACAATTTCTGCGCGATCAATCGCCAAACTTATCTCATTTGCAATCGCACGCGTACCATATCGCAAACAAAGTTTCTCGGCAGATAAAATCATACTCTTTTCATTCCTTTCTTCAATAAATACAAAAAGAAGGGAGCTCCTAAAAAGGCCATAAACACACCTACGGGAATCTCCAATGGAGAAAAGACAACACGTGCTGCTGTATCCGCAGCCACAACCAGCGCGGCTCCATAAATTGCTGAACATGGTAATAAAACTTCAAAGTCAGATCCGACCAGCATGCGTACCATATGCGGTACAATTAGACCTACAAACCCCAACATCCCTGCAACACTTACTGCCGAAGCCGCCAAAAGTGCCGCGAGAAGCAAAAGAAAGAAACGAACGCGTTCAACACTTGTCCCTATACTTCGTGCTGTATCATCACCAAGTTGTAAAGCATTGAGCCATCGGCAGCCAACCAAAGCGCCAATAATTCCAATAAAACTATACGGCAAAATCATCATAACATGCGTCCAAGATCTGCCTTGAAAACCACCAGCCATCCAGTTAATCGTCCCTTGCACTTTGTCCGCGTGAAAAACCATAAGTGCTGTCATTCCACTGCCGAAAAAAGCCGCCACAGCTACACCGGCAAGAATCATGCGAAGAGGTTGAATACCACGCTCCCATGCAAGAATGAAAACAATTGCCGTAGCCAACAATGCCCCACCAAATGCAGCCATAGGTACCAGCATTGTCTGTTCCGGAACTAAAATCATAACAAACATCGCCATAAGACCGGCTCCTGCCGAGACACCAATAATTCCCGGATCGGCAAGCGGGTTTCCCAGAATCCCCTGCAGAATACAGCCGGCCAAAGCAAGATTGATCCCTGTCAAAGCTCCCACTAAAACCCGCGGAATTCGTATGTGATAAAGAATCCGATAATGTTCCGTATACTCTGCACCTGCTAAAACAGCACCAACCTCTGCTAGGCTGACATTCACAGCACCTTTTACAATTCCTATTCCCAAAGCAATTAGAAGAAATAAAATTCCCAGCCAAAACGCAATTTTACGTTTTTTCTCTCGCGGATCTTCTGGATACGTTTTCACTTGTTCAACACTTACTTCCATCAGATTCTCCTTCTTATTCAATGTCCATCTTTTAAAGCCATCTCACTTTTTTAATATGAAAGATTTCCTCATGTAAAAGAAAAATCTATTTTAGTTCATAATAAATGGGTACAATACGTACGATAAAACATTTGAAGTAAAATAAAATATTTCTTCAATATCCTCTCTGAAGATGCTTTATTTTATGATATTGATTATCATTTTCATTAAATACGGTAACAGAAATTCTAGGGTTTGTCAATGTTAAATCCCTTCTGCTAAATAAGCTTATACCCCATGGAGGAAATCTGTTATATAATTTTATTTGTTAACATCAATTTATTATCATTATATAATAAGATAAGAAGATGAAATTATGGCTACTAGCAAGCTTTATAAAAAATAAAGCCTAATGAAAGGAGCAATTCCTGTGAAAAAATATGATGTAATTGTCATCGGCTCCGGCTCTGGCAATATTATCTTAGATGCCGCTCTTAAACAAGGATTAAAATGCGCACAAATAGAAAAAGGACGATTCGGAGGTACCTGTTTAACACGAGGCTGTATACCTACCAAAGTTATGGTGACTGCCGCTGATTATTTAAGAGAAATGGACAAATTTGAAAAAATAGGTGTAACGACCGCATCCGCAAGTATCAATTGGGAAACAGTGTCACGGCGGGTATGGAAAAAAATAAACGAAAGCAATGATATCCTCGATTATTATCAAGCAGCAGAAGATCTAGATGTATATCAAGGAACCGGCTATTTTATAAAAGAAAAAGTTTTGCAAATCGCATGCAATGACGGAACCGTATCAGAAGAAATCACTGCAGACAAAATCTTTATTGCGGTCGGTGCACATACAAACATACCACAAATTGACGGCTTAGAATCGGCGGGTTACATTACTTCAGAATCTTTATTCGGTGAAAAATACCCTAAAACACCATATAAAAGCTTAGTAATCTTGGGCGGAGGACCAATCGGTACTGAATTTGCCCATATATTTTCCGCGGCAGGAACTAAGGTAACCATCGTACAACGTAATATCCGTCTGCTTGTAAAAGAAGATGATGAAATTTCTGCGCAAATTGAAAAACATATGCGTAAACTAGGTGTTGACATAATACTCAACCACACACTCGCCTCTGCACGAGTTGAAAACGGAGAAAAGATTCTAACTTTTGTCGATAAAACAACGAAAGCACCCACGGAAATTCGGGCTGAAGAAATTATGCTGGCTGCTGGAATTCAACCTGCCACAAATCTCCTACATCTTGAAAATACGGCAATCGAAACAGACGAACGCGGTTTTATCCGTACAAATGAATTTCTTGAAACCAGCGTAGAAAACGTCTGGGCTTTTGGTGATGTAAACGGTAAAGCACCATTTCGCCATAAAGCAAACTATGAGGCGGAAATACTCGCACATAATTTGTTCGATCATCAAAAACCAGAGGATTGGCGTTGGGCGCGTTATGACGTTATCCCTGCAGTTACGTTCACCTATCCGCAAGTTGCCCATATCGGCTTGACAGAGTCGCAAGCAATCAAACAAGGTTATTCCATTCATACAGCAAAACATCACTATTCATCCACGGCTAAAGGCTTCGCCATGGGCTTTGATCCCGGCGATGAAGATGATGGATTTGTGAAAGTTATCGTAAACAAAAACACAAATACCATCTTAGGCATGCATATCATTGGTCCTCATGCCTCCATCTTACTCCAGCCATTTATTAATCTAATGAATGCCGGCAAAACGATTCTTACGCCAACCAATGAAGACATCGCGTCTGCTACAGTAAAAAGGCTGCGTGCGACTAAATTAACCCGCACACTAAATCCAAACTCAATCATCAGCATCACTGAAACGATGACACCCCACCCTTCTTTATCAGAAGTTGTTATGTGGATTCAATACTATCTGGAAAGAGAATAAATTTTTATTCATTCCTAAAAAAAAATGCAAGCGTGTACGATTTTACAGTACAAACGCTTGCATTTTATTTATTTGCGCATCGCTATTAAAATTTCATGTTAACTCCGGCCATAAAATGAATACCATCTCCAGGATACTCATAAGTTTCCCAATACTCTGTATCAAAAATATTGTTAATTTGCAGGAAATAATCCATCGTTTCATTTTGACGATAGTTGAAATTAAGATCTACGGTGTGGTAACTATCGAGTTTTTGATAAGTTTTATCACTCGTAGGAACGTCACCTAAGAAATGACCGACTAAAGTTGTCTGGAATTTGTCCACTGTATAGGTCAAACCATAGTTGAACATATGGTCAGGCAATCCTGATGCATCGCTTCTTTGTCCCATTTCATCCGTATCTTTTGCACTCAAATACGTGTAATTGACAAAACCTTTCAGTCGTGGATTAAAGATTCGATTGTAGGCAAGTTCCATCCCTTTGATATCGGTTTTGAAGATATTATAATAGGAGCCTTTCATCGGGTTGGCATTGTCTGTAATTTTATCAATTCGATTGTCGATATTATTTTTAAATACCGCAACATCCACTGATGATTTTTCATCGAATGCATGCTTCCAACCGATTTCAAAATTGGTCGCTTTTTCAGTATCCGGAAGAGCCGCACCACTTTTCAGGTTGCCTGTAAGCTGTTTAGCCGTTGCAAAGTTATGTGTCTTCCCTGCTGAAAAACGCATCGTATCTTTTTCATCAAATCGATGGATTAAATTCAATACCGGATCTATCGTATGCTCTTTCGTGTCTTTATAAGCTCTAAAGGTTTGCTTTACCTGATCATAACGCATTCCCATCGTCAAATCTGTTTTTTCATCTAAATTGATTGCATCTTGAATAAAATAACCAATTCTTTTATCGCTGCCGCCATCAGAATCACCAAGTACATCACTAGATTCCCAATCTATTTTATTGAGCTTTGTTCCGAAAGTAAACGTTTGATTGCTATCAGCTTGAAAATCACCCGTAAATTCTATCCCGTTTCCTTTTGATGTCCATGTGCTGCTATACCAGATCGGATTTTTGGCAGTATTAGTCCCAGTCTTAGCATTATTCCCATTATAAACCCATAAATCATTTCCATCTGTAACATGATAAAATTTAATATCATATTTGAATCGATCATTTACTTTTTGGTCGTAAGCAATCCCAATATCCGTTTGTTTAAAATTTTTGTATTTCCAATCTTTTGTATCTCTTTCTCCATTTATAGCCTGATCACCGGACCATTTAATATTCTTCGAAAGTTCTTGTCCTGTTTTTTGATCAATACCATTGGGAATTTCCCGATCTGTATTCATATAATATCCACTTACTGTTAAATGTGCATCATGTTCAAGATCCCATTTTACTTTACCGTTGAAATACTCCGTATCAAATTCAGCGTTATTTAAATAGCCATCTCCCTGTTTTTTACCAGCCGCTATGTAATAGCTTGCATTCTCATCACGTCCACTATAAGAAACAGCATGGTTAATCGCATGATCTGAACCAGCCGCTACGCTAAGATTAAGCTGCGATGCACCTGTTCCATCTTTCGTCGTGATTAAAATAACACCGCCTTTGTAATCGGTACCATATTGGACTGGCCCCGGGCCTTTAATAATCTCAATCTTTTCAATATTTTGTACGGATATTGTCGACAAATCAGAAGCCGAATTAGAAGCAATTCCCGATAAAGGAAACACCGGCATTCCATCAATATAAACTTTTGCCTGATCTGTTGCTGCACCACGAATACGGACCAAACGAGATGCTTTATCTGCGCGTGCCATATACAAGCCAGGCACAGACTCAAGTATCTCTGCCAGATCGTTTGCACCCATTTCTTTAATTTTTTCAGCAGTAATCACTTCTGTTGTCACTTGATAGTCTTCCAAAGATGTCGAATGAACTTCTATACCTTCAAGCACAATCTCCTCTGCCTGCTCTGCCGACGCACTGCTCCAAGAACTCGCCAAACAAGCGCAAAGTACGGATGGGATTACGATTTTTTTTAACTTTTCACACATACACTACTTCCTCCATAAATTTTTTTAACTATGAATGGGTGTGATTTTATTTTTACAATAAAATACTTCACCTGACATAATCACATCAATTACACAAACCCTACGATTCTTATTCATCTGATATAACATCTATTTCATAGATCAGTCTAATAGCGGTACACAGATCTGAAGTTTCCCCTCATTTCCGTTATCTACTTCGACGATCTTAACTTTCGTTCTATATAAATCACTTAAATTCTGCTCCGTAACAACCTCTTGCGGCGTACCCATTGCCGTAATTTTGCCATTTTTCATCATCACCACTTTATTACATAACAAAAATGCATGATTCGGAAAATGCGAAGTCATTAAAATAGAATAGCCCTGTTTTGCCAGTTTCGCGATCACACGAAGGATCCGCACCTGATTTCCATAATCAAGGCTTGATGTAGGTTCATCCATAATAAGCAGCTCCGCCTGTTGCGTCAATGCACGTGCGATCAGCGTTAACTGTCGTTCTCCACCACTAATTTGGCTGAATTGCCGATTCGCCAAATGCAATATGCCCAACTCTTCTAACGCTGCTTCCGCCATACAATAATCCTTCTGCGTTGGAACAGCATTAAATCCCACATGCGGCGTACGCCCCATAACAGCGATATCGATCACTTTATGCGGAAAAACGCTTGTCGTTGCTTGTGGTACATAAGCCATAGCGCAAGCTAAATCTCTTGCTGACACTAAGTCAAGTTTACGATTCTTTATTTTTATATAGCCTGTACGCACCTTATATATGCCCAGCAAACATTTAAGAAGTGTTGTTTTTCCGGCACCGTTCGGGCCTAATAAGCAAGCGATTTCTCCTTTTTGAATTGAAAAAGAAAGATCATCAAAAACACGACTTTCCTCTACATAACCAAAACTAATATGCTCCGCTGCAAACAAACCGCATCCCACCTTATTTAATAAATCTGCAAACCAAATCTACTATTTTTCCTACATCAATCATCTAAATTGAATGCAACGGGTACTTTCACTCGACGTATTATTGCTTTACCATTACGATAGGCTGGATTGAACCGCCATTCTTGAGAAACAACCTCAATTGCCGCCTGATCTAAAGTATTATGCCCCGAACTTTTAACCACGCGAATATCGCTAACAGCACCGGATGCTTCAATCAACACACTGAGGAGAGTTGTCCCTTGCCACCGATTTCGTCTAGCCTCCGCAGGATAAGCAGGTGCAACTTTATAAGCAATCGAAGGCGGCTGGTCTTCTTGCACGAATGCTGATGGTCCATTCCCTGATCCACCGTCTCCTATTTCAGTAGTTGCATCCATCGCGCCCGCAGCCAGTTCACCACTGCCGCCATCACTAGGCCCGCCTTGTTCATTTCCGGAATGCACCGCAGCCCTAGTTGAATCTTCCTCTTGTGTGTTTTTCTCAGAACTATGATCTGTTCTCAGCATCGGCGCATGTCGAGAATCGTTATCGTTATATAAATTTTCTCGTTGTTGCTGCATCAGAGCCTCCGAGATTGCCAGCCCTCGCGGCTGTTGATGAGCAGGCGTTGTTGATGACAATTCAACTTCAATTTCCATAGCTTGAGATACAGGCTGCAATTTTAAATCAGCCCATATTTTTTGTGCAAAGAAGACACCGCCAGCAACATGTATAAGCATCGCAACAATGAAGGCTCTTCCCCAAGCATTATCATCCTTCATTTTTATGATCTGCCCTTCTCTTCAACAGCAATTGTCATTTTGGCAATTCCCGCTTGACGAAGTTTATCCATAATCTCGACCACCTGACCATGACGTACTTCTCTATCCGCTTGAATCGATACGGTCGTTTTCCCCATAGAGAGGATCATCGCTGCCAAGTCTTCCTTATCGACAGATTGTCCATTTACCGCAACGTGTCCTGTACGATCAATCATCACGTAAACTTGTTTCTCCAACTGTTTTTCTGCAGACGCCTGCGGTAAGTTTACAGAAAACCCAGGATAGACTGTAACAAAAGCAGTCGTCATCATGAAAAAAATCACCAGCAACATCATAATATCTACCATTGGCGTCATATCGACATGGATACCAATTTTCCGTTTACATTTTGACCTACTGAACACGTTGCTTCGCTCCTTTCATCAAGAAAGAAAAAAATTCTTTTGCATGTGCTTCTAATAGACGCACACGCCGTTCTACCCAGTTCCGAAAATAGGCATGACAAATAATACAAAAAACAGTAACGAATAAACCGGCCGCTGTATTATATAAAGCTTCTGCAATACCTTCTGCTAAAAGTTGCGGATTGCCCGCTCCACTCAATGCGGCGGCTTGAAACGTTTTGATCATTCCCAGTACGGTTCCCAATAAACCTAAAAGCGGAGCGATCGTTGCAATGGTTGCTAATATATATAAATATTTTTCCAATCGCAATTCTTCTTTTTCCAAAGCAACTTCAATGCAAGAACGATCTTGATCCGATTCTTCCAGGCCCCCCTTATATATAGTTGTCCAAAGTTTTACCAACGGACCATCACCATCACCAAAGGGTCTACAGTTTCCCGATGCAAAAGACTGCTTCCATTGCGTTATATACATAGTTTCCTCTTTTTGGACACTGCGATAAAACTGCCAGCGTTGCACAGCAATTGTCATCGCCACCAAAGAACAGCTCAAAATAAGGACGAAAACAACGCCGCCTTTTTCTAGAAATTCCATATGTATAGCTCCTTCCATTACCTACGATTCATTCCAGCCACGCTTTGCTTTTGCCAATAAAAATACAAAAAAAGGCGCGCCAATCAAAGCTGTAAATATACCTACCTGTATTTCCAGCGATGCGATACTTCGGCTTAAATTATCCATAAGCAATAAATACGTTGCGCCCATAATTGCAGAAGCCGGCAGCACAATTGCAAAATTTGCCCCAAACAACATTCTCACTATATGTGGGATCAAAAGACCTACCCACTGAATCATCCCTCCGATACTGGTTGCCGCTGCCGTGATCAGCGTAGCACATACCAGCACTACGAACCGTGTACGCCGCACGTTCACGCCTAGTGTATGTGCCTCTTCCTCACCAAGGCTGAGGATATGAATCTGCCAACGCAGAAAATACAAAACAAGCATCGGAACAAGTATGGGTATAAATGACCATAGGACATCCTGTTCCTTCACTTTAGATAAGCCACCCATAAGCCAAAAACTAATTTCCGGCAAGGTGTTCATTGGATCAGCCAAATATTTTAAAACTGAAACTAAAGCTTGAAAAAATGCTGAAACTGCCATACCGGCAAGCACTAAGGAAATCATGGACTTATTACCAAACCATGTGCTCACAAGCACTGTACTTAAAACGGCACCTAACCCAAATGCAAACGCCAATGCCTCTACCCATATCCAAGACAAATGCAAAATCATTCCCAGCACCGCACCAAATGCGGCTCCCACCGATACGCCTAACAACGAAGGGGAAACCAAGGGATTTCTGAATAAGTTTTGATAAGCAGCTCCTGAAACTGCCAGCGCGCTCCCCACTAACACTGCCGCCAAAATGCGCGGTAAACGAATTTTAAACATCACAGTTTCCAAAATATCACTCCAACTTTGTGATAAGAAAAACAGTTTAGAATAAAGAATCGTCATCACCATATCGGGTGAAATTGGATAACGACCAATCAAAAAAGATAGAAAAAACGCGAAAATCAAAACCGCTAATAAAGCCAGTAATTTCATTGGTTCTTTGCACCGATTCCGTCCAACGTTCTCTTTACTAGAAAAGCATTCGTGCGTCTTGTCTACAGGCTGTGCATTACAGTTAGCTTTCATATCTATCCACCACCGGCCTTCCATAAAACAACATCAATACATAACATCCTTCATTTTCGCTCTGCGCTCGCTGCCAATGCATCCAGTTCAGCTTCTGATAGTTCATACTGATAAAATAAAGCATAAAATCGTTTCACTTCGGCACGAAAATCAAAAGCATACATATCCGGATAAAGCAGATTTGCCACCCAGCGAATACCAAGCAATCGCGCTACAGACGGCGGCCGATCAAACCAATTAAACGGGCCCGTCGGAATTTCATACACCTGACGATTTTGTACAGCTTTCACGTGCTGCCAAGCTTCATCCTGCATAATAGATGGATAACTGCTGCTTTCCCCATCACGGAAATAACCAATCAAGATAACCTCCGGATTCCAATTCATGACCTGTTCAATCGACACTGGACTACGGCCGATAGAGCTGCTGCTTGGAAGCCCCGGTTCAGCAACATTTCTTCCCCCCACATACTCAATCACTTCCGCATGCCATGAACCCCGTGGCTCCGTCTCTAAACCTAAGCGTCCCTCAGCATAATAAGCCGTTGCCGGCTGCCGTTTCTCTAGCAGTGGCTTCTTTTGCGCCACTAACGATGTCGTTTCCCGGCAATAAGCTGCAAGTTCAGCGGTTCGCGTCTCACGATTTAACAATTCACCGGCAACAATGTAACTTCGCTGCATATTGTCTATCCCTTTTGCAAGAAAAACGACCGGTATCTTCGTTGATTTTTCCAACTCATTCGCAAATTCTATATTTGCTGCATTGACTTCATCTGACATTAAAATAACATCAGGCTTTAGTTTCATTACCTCTTCCAAATTGCCTGTCGAACCACGATTCAGCCAGCCGATCACTGGCAAATCCCGATACTGTGGCAAAATGTAATCCGCCTGATCAGATGCCATATGATATCCCCAACCAACTAACAACGCTGGATCAATCGTATAAAGCAATACTGCTTCCACAGGTGAAACAGGATACACTTTTTTGATCTCTGTAGGAACCGCCACTTTCCGCCCTGCCATATCCACAATGATCCGGCTGTGTCCGCCCTCTTCTTTAGAAACATTCTGCCACGCATTTTGCCGTGCACATCCACTTAAAAATACAAAGAAAAGAACTGCCAGGGTCGCCCCATATACGCATAGTTTTTTCATATACGCCTCCAAAATTCAAATAAATTCCTCTGCAACAACCTGCATTACCTAGACGATTTCATTGCTACTTTTCTCCCAAATGCGTATATCTTTTTTCTTTCCATTCCATTTACAATACGTGCAGCGCCAGTACCATCTTGGACAATAAATCCAGATAAATCATGCACGCCAAAGGAAAATAATTGTGGTGCCATCGGTGTAAAAGGACCAACAAGGATCACATAAGCATTTTGTGCAAGTTCTAACATCCGCGGCAAAGTTTTATAAATTAAACTACTGCAATTGATAAATACGAAGTCACTTTCCGGCAAAATATATTCATAGGAAAAAGCAGGATAATCCCCTTCCTGCGGATCGATTTCAATGATCTTAACCTCACTTACCGGCTGAAACAATTGCTCAATATACGGAAAATGCCCCCAAAAAGCAACCTTTTTATTTTTAACTTCATTTTGATAAGCAATGAGCGGATCATTCAAACGATCTTCACTATATTGACTGCCAGTTAAAGCGATTCCATTGTGTGCTGCTTCTTGCGGAGAATTATACCAAGCATTGATTGCCGCCATTCCAATCGACGCCTCAACAAAATTCCAGGACTTAATACATGCAGCTAATTTTCTTAACGGCATTCCCAAAGATCTTTTCATCGTTTCTGGGATGCTGTCGCCGGCAACGATATAGCTAAATCCATAGCCATTTCCACTTTTCACAAGAACCGAATACGTGCCGCAAATAAAATCTTCGACCATACAGTCTTCGGGAATTCCTTCTATTAAAGTATCATATAATTTCCACATCGTATTCCTCTCTTCCTTACTACAAAATTTTAACGATTACGATAAAGTGAACTTTAATGGATGAACTCTTTCACCACGCCGCAATTGCTGCCGAATTTCTAACATAAGTGCATCCAACTTTTCAATATTGCTCAAACTTTCTATTTCTTCTGCCGATGTCTCCATAATTTTATGAATACCGCCATTTTTAATCACAATACGTTTATGAGCGCCCAGCGCAAGTAAAGGATCATGGGTAGAAATTAAAACAATCTTCTCATTTTTAGTCAATAGACGAATCGCTTCTTTTCTATCAATACCCGCATTTTCAATTTCGTCGATCAAAACAATGGGTGATGCACTCATATGCGCTGTATCAGCAATCATCAACGCCCTAGACTGCCCTCCTGAAAGCTGTGTAACTTTCGTATCAATAGAAAATTTTTCACCAGCCAGTTCGTTTGCACATGCAAAGCAGCGTTTCACCACTTGTTCAGGATCTTCACAAAGACGGCTTTTTGCGTGCATCGCCAAAAACTCTTCAACCGTTAAATCCATGACAAAATTCATATTTTGTGACAATTGTGCAACCATTTTATTCCCAACTGCGAACCGCTCTTCATCGCTAAGCGAATGACCATTTAGCAAGACTTGGCGTTTCGTCGGTGTATCTCCCTGTGCCAAGCATTCAATATCAGCCAGCAAACGACTTTTTCCAGACCCCGTCGGTCCAACAATACTAATCACCTCGCCGGCAGCCATCGTAAATTTGATCGCTTCCTGTTGCCCTAGTTTGTTCCTACCACCGATAATCGTGATTGTCCTTACGCATTGTTGCTCTTCTTGCTGATCGATTAAAGCCCCCAAAAATTTTTCTAATTCTATAATAAAGCTAAATTTATCAAGACCAAATTCCATCAACTGTTCGGGGTTTATTTGATCTAAAGCATCCACAACCGTAAGGTTTTTGGGCAATTTATGCAAATTATAGTTCACAAAGAAATCTTGCACGATCGGATACGTATCAACAATTTTCTCAACCGTTTGTGTCCGAATAAATTCACTATACTTCATATTTTTTGTCATCAGATCACCTAAATTCTATTTTTTTCAGCATACCCATCTGATAAGATTCACCAATTCTAGTTTCCCCGGTACAGTAAGCGCATACAGCCGCAGGCATAGGAAAACGCAAGCGGCGATTTTGCAGAGAAGAGATCTCCATGGCGTTCATCACATACTTACTCAACATGAATGCCCCTTGACCGGTAATCCCATTGACAAACAAAATTTTAGCATTGGGATTGACTTGACGAACATTAAACATAAAAACTTCACGTTCAGCTTGCGAAACAATATCCCCCTTGGTAATCAAAACAATATCCGCTAATTTTAACATTGGGCCTATTTTACGTGGTGTATTCACACCTGATAAATTGTCAATCACACATAGGGCAAGAACGCCTTGAATATGCGGAGAGCAACGATTGCACAGACCCGCACTTTCACTGATTAATATATCTAGTCCGGCACGCTTTCCCCATTCGACAGCATCATCAATATTACTGATAAAAAAATGATCCGGACAGAACTTACCCGAAAATCCCACTTGGACTTTTACGCCATTTTCCTGATAACGAACTTGATCAAAAGAGGTTAAACAATCAAATTTTATTACACCAGCTTCTTGTTGCTTTTCTCTTAGGCAATCAATTAATTTAAGAATAACTGAAGTTTTTCCCGATGACGGTGCTCCGGATACAGTAATAAGTTTCATAAAAACCTCCTTAAAACGAAATGATTTTATAATAAAATATGAAGAATCTATACGGTTTATCAGTTTTAGTTTCTTTTTTTAAACAAGGTTTACTTATAAAAAACATCGTCTTTCTGCAAAATTTTTTAACGACATAAAAAAAACGATATGCGCAACAAATCTTGAAAAATCAAGCAAATATAGTACCAAGTTATAATATATCAACATTATATAGAACGAAATAACATATTACAAGTTTTTATATTGTATTTCGTATTCTTTCGTACAATCAATAATCTATTTTTCATATTTATAGTTACTTTCATATTATTTAATTCAAAGTTATAAATGTGAAGTCATCGTTATAAAGTACGCATACAACAGTCAGCACAGTATTGTTCTTTTGCCATCACCCTGTCCAAAACAAGAACCCGTGTATATTTCAATAAAAAAAGATGCACAGTTAAGCACTATGCATCTTTTTTTATTCAATTTCTCAACATCAATATTGTTCAACGTCATATCACTAAGTTTAAATCGTTTACTTTAATCCGTTCATCTGTATCTTCTCTTTCAGAAAAACACTTTTAAGCCTCATATACCCTAGTCAGACTTGCACAATGAATATATTACACTTTAAATTTTTGCACAATTTTTTGCAATTCTTCCGCCATACGCGCTAAAGCTTGACTAGAGGATGCAATTTCTTCCATAGAAGCAGATTGTTCCTCGGCAGCAGCTGAAATACTCTGCGTTTCACCAGAAGAAACTTTTGCGATTTCATGAATCTGTTGCACTGCAACCACAATTTTCTCACGTCCGGCATTCATTTGTCGCGTAGAACTATGAATTTCCAAACCTTGTTTTGATAAAAGATCTACCAGCGCCTCTATCTCTTCAAAAGATTTTCCAGCTGTATTTACAACTTGGGTACCTCTATTCACTTCTTCAGTTCCTTGATGCATCGCCGTTACCGCTTTATCCGTCTCTTCTTGAATTTCATTGATCATATCAGCAATTCGTTTTGCTGCCTCTTGAGATTGCTCCGCTAACACACGTACTTCTTCTGCAACAACAGCAAAACCACGGCCTTGCTCACCTGCTCTCGCCGCTTCAATTGCCGCATTCAACGCCAGTAAATTGGTTTGACTGGCAATGCCCGATATCGTATCGACAATCTGTCCTATTTCCTTTGACCGCTCACCCAACTTAGATACAACTTTAGCCGAACTTGAAACGGTTTGTTCAATTGTCTTCATCTGCTCAATTGCCAAGTTCACTGCTTTATTACCTTCGCTAGCCGCATCGGCAGTCTGCGTCGAAGTCTCTGCTACCATTTCTGCATTTGCTACAACCAATTGAATTTTACCAGACATTTCTTCTACAACATCCGTAGTATCACCAACGGCTTTTAATTGTTTTTCCGCTCCCTGCGCTACCTCTGTAACAGATTCAGCGGCCTGCGTAGACGCATGGGCCGACTGCTCTGCACTCGCAGTCAACTCTTCTGAAGAAGCAGCAACCTGTTCTGAAGTCTGCGCAATTTGTTTAATAAGCGCCCTTATACTATCAAGCATAGCATTCACAACATCAGCTAATTTGCCGATTTCATCGTTACTCTCCACTTGAATTTTTTGCGTTAAATCCCCACCGTTATTTGCCATTTCATCTAGCTTTGCTATCACAGATTCTAAAGGCTTTACAACCTTTTCTCGCGAAAACCAATACGTAAATGCAAACGTTACAAGTAAAAGAACTAGATTTACAGCCATAATTGCAAAGATTTGTTTCTGAACAACTTTTTCCACATCATCTATATAAATTCCCGTTCCAACAACCCATCCCCACGGTTCAAATAATTTCACATAACCACGTTTTGATGTAGCAGAACTTTCGCCTGGCTTCGAAAACCAAAAATTACTATAAAATCCTTCTGACTTACTAATTTTTGCTCCTTCTACATACTCTTTTACAAACAGCAAGCCTTTTTCATCTTTAGCCGCCGCTCTATTCTTCCCTACATTTTCAGGCTTAGCTCCATGCATTACACTGACACAATTCACATCATCGATCCAATAATACCCATCCGTGCTATAACGCATTTTACTTAAAGCATCCATCGCCTGCACCTGTGCCTGCTTTTCTGTTAAAGCACCATTTTGTGCGAGATCATAATAATAAGAAACTATGGAATATGCATTTTCTACATTGGTCTTGAGCTGAACGTCTCTTTCATCATAAATACTTCTTTTTGTTTCAGGTATAATATAGAACAGACTAACCAAGGTAAACAAAATCGTTGGAATAACCCCTAAAATAATCAATTTTTTACTTAATTTCATTTCATCACCTTCCAAAAATATGCGCTGCAACATAAACAAGCTGTACATTCCAACCGGAATGTCTGTATCCATGTAACAGCTACTTTTCGTTTTTTGTTTAAATCATTGCTAAAATTAATTGATATTTTCCATTTAGGCCCTCTTTCGTATTACACTTGTTCCAAATACATGACTTTTTTGCATCATGTACAGGAATGCCAGATGATGAGCAAAGCAAAAATATAAAACAATGTCTTACCCCACTTATTTTTAGTTATCAAAGATAAAAACACCTCGTTTCTTTAGTTATTAAGGATAAAATTTATTTTGTCTTTATATTATTTTGTCATTTCTAGCCATGTTATTATATTATTCGAAAACAAGATTGTCAAATTTTTGTATTATCTATATAAAATGTCTACAATACATATTTTTTCAATAAGCAGTCAGAAACGTATTTCCCCGGAAAAGGCCGTCCTGAAAATCAAAATGAGGATGCCGCCATCTTATGCAACACCCCCATCACTAAGGCAATACATACCGAAACCGCTATGTATCACACGCAATTTATTTCATATTTTCTTCAAGCAAAAAAACTGTAAACTACATAAAAATTTTGTAACATCAAATAGAAACTAATTCACCGCATGTAGTCTTTCTAATTCAACACGTACTTCAGACACTTTTTCTTCATTAAGATCGTACTTTGTGAGAAACCAATAGCTTACAAAATGACAAAGCGCAGGTAAAACGGCTACGATTGTTATGATTCCCATTCCGATTTCAGCGTTAATTTGTACACCCGCATGATAATTCACGTAAGAAAGGATACCACCAATCAATATTCCTACAATCCCCATGGCAAATTTCTGTGAAAATAAGGCCAATGCCCCCAATACGCCAATCATTTTTTTATTGTATTTCAATTCGCAAAATTCTGCACAATCAGAAGGCAACGCCCAATAAACGATAATTCCTAATTCTCCAAAGAACGTTGAAATCACCAAACAACTTGCAGATAACAGATAATGCTCCGCCGAAAGGAATATAATCGGCAGCGCTGTGATACCTGCACCAATTGTAGCCACTTTAAGCATAGATAATTTATCAAAATAACCTTTTTTGATTAAAAACATTGCCACGATCGGTGCAACAATTCCGGCAATCGAAAATGCCGATAACAAGCCAGTAAGAAAACCTTCATTTTGTTGTAAATAATATTTCGCATAATAAATTGCTGAACTTCCTTTGAACGTAAATGCCATCTGTGTAAGTGCAAAGAAAATATAGAATGAACGCAAAGTCTTTGTTTTAAAAATCAATTTAATTTGTGAAATCAACGAATTATTTACGTTTGATTCAGTCTTCGGAACGCATGGTTTACTACGTTCTCTTGTCCCAAAAAAGCAGGTCAAGGTACAAACTGTCGCCAAAAGCGCAATGATGACCATTGCATTTCTATACGCTTCAGCTTCATACGCTTTATCATACGTTGCAACAAACATCGGTACAACGACTGAACACAGTAAAAATGCAGATTTCGCCAATGGGAATCGATACGAATTGATCGACAATCGCTCTGCCGGATCATCCGTCATTACGGTAAGGAGTCCCACATAAGGCACCACCGTAAAAGCATACATTAAGATGAGGAAAAGATACGTTACATATGCATACACCAGTTTTCCTGTTGCTGAAAAATCCGGTGCTAAGAAAACCAAAAAGCAAGATAATCCATAGGGAATCGCCATATAGAGCAAATACGGACGATAATGCCCATACTTCGTATTTGTATTATCAGCCATATGACCAATCACCGGATCAGAAAAAGCATCAAATAACCGTGCTACCAAAAATAACAATCCCATCGCACTTGCCGAAATACCAACAACATCCGTATAAAAATACGGTAAAAACATCATAGTCATACCAAAAAAAATATTTGCCGAAGAATCACCTAAACCATAACAGATTTTTTCTCTCATACTGATTTTCTCTGTACTCACGCTAAGTTTCCCCCTTTAATTTTCATGATAATGTACGGTTTGTCTTACAGCACCGCGCCATCCTAAATATAAGCTTGTCCTTTTTTCTTCCTGCATTTTAGGAATATACGTTTTTCTCTGAATTGTCTGAAAAATATCATCAATATGATAGAATCCTAAGGCAATACCTGCAGCGTAGGCCACACCTGATGCCGAAAGCTCTTCTATTTCCGGCACTTCTACCGGCAGATTTAAAATATCGCTCTGAAAACTCATTAAATATTTATTTTTTGTAGGTCCGCCGTCCACTCTTAATGACTGAATCACTACGCCTGCTTCCTCTTGCATAAGTTTCACGATATCGGCGATCTGATAAACAATACTGTCCAGTGC
Source organism: Massilibacillus massiliensis (assembly GCF_900086705.1). Classification (NCBI taxonomy): domain Bacteria; kingdom Bacillati; phylum Bacillota; class Negativicutes; order Selenomonadales; family Sporomusaceae; genus Anaerosinus; species Anaerosinus massiliensis. Next base: position 1,360,458 of record NZ_LT575483.1, read on the forward strand.
AGCTCTGACAATTTCTTTTCTGCCAGTGACTCTGCTCATTCCCGTGATGATTCCCCTCGCTTCGCTATCCCAATAAGGAGCACCAAGTCCGGTAAATGCCGGCACAAAATATGTCTTATCAATCGGATTTGCTTCCTTCGCTAAATTTTCACTTTCCTCTGGTGAAGCAATGAGACCCAAATCATCTTTCAACCAACTCAGCACTGCGCCCGTATAATTAATGTTGCCTTCCAATACATATTTGATTTCTCCATTCATGCGCCATGCAATCGATGTAACCAATCCGTTCTTACTGCGAATTTGCTTTCCACCTGTATTTAACATGACCGAGGAACCTGTCCCATACGTAGACTTAATTCCGCCAGCGTTAAGGCAATGTTGTCCAAACAACGCCGCATGTGAATCCCCCATCACTGCATGAATCGGAATTGCAGTTGATAAGTAACCATCAAAATCCGTAGAACCATAGTAAGCATTTGAATCACATACTTCTGGCAAGTTGTAGGTTTCAATCCCAAAGATATGACAGATCTCTTCATCCCAACATAAATCTGTAATATTAAACAACTGTGTTCTGGATGCATTTGAAAAATCGGTTTTAAAAGACTTGCCTCTGGTCAATGCATAGACCAGCCAGCTATCCATCGTCCCGCAACAAAGTTCACCTTTTTCAGATTTTTCTTTTACGCCTGCCACATTTTCCATAATCCAAGCCAATTTCGCCGCAGAAAAATATGGTGATAGGTGAAGTCCCGTCGCCTTCCTTATTTTCACCGCCCACCCCTGCTCTTTGATTCTTTCACAGATTTTTTTACCCCGGGCACATTGCCAGACAATGGCCGGATAAACCGGCCTGCCTGTCTCTTTATCCCAAGCCATCACTGTTTCTCTTTGATTGCTGATACCTACGCCGATAATTTCATCTTGATGTATCTGCGCTTTTTCTACTACAAGTCGAACTGCGCTATACACATTCTTTAAGATTTCATCTGGATCATGCTCCACCCAGCCCATATCATCAATCATTTGCTTATGCAGGCAATCACAGCGCGCCAAAATTTTTCCGGTTTTATGATAAATAAGAGCTTTGGTACCTTGCGTACTCTGATCAATACTCAATATATATTTTTTATCTGGCATTTAAATTCACTCCTACAAGAAAGTTGCAGCTTACCTATCATTTACAACAAGGTTTTTACGGTGTTTACAATACCCGCCGCATTTAAATGGTAATGATCAAACACTTCTTGCGACTTACCTGTAATAACTGGCGTATCCGGCAATGTCATGTTCACCACTTTAACGGGCGCATGTTCTGCAACAACCTGGCTGACCATAGAACCCAGACCACCAAACAGCGTATGTTCTTCAATCGTTACAATGGCCTTCGTTTCCTGTGCTGCCTTTATGATGGCTTTCGTATCCAGCGGTTTGACACAATACATATCTAAAACACGTACACCGATATTTTGTCTTTGCAGGATTTCAGCCGCATCTTTCGCCGCTTTCACCATTTCACCGCAAGCGATGATCGTCACATCATTCCCTTCAGTAACCGTAGTCGCCTGATTCAAGACAAAAGGCACATGTTCCTCGGCATACACATCTTCTACTGCATTACGACCTACTCTGATATAAGCAGGCGCCGTATCCCGCAATAAAGCCTCGGTCAACTTTTCCGTTTGTAAACGATCACTTGGTAAGTACACACGCATATTCGGTATAGAAGCCATCGTTGCAATATCATTTGCCGAATGGTGTGTCATTCCTAAAGCACCATAACTTATTCCACCGCTGATACCGATTAATTTTACATTCGTGTTAGAATAAGCAACATCTACTTTTGCCTGTTCCATACTCCGTGTGCTCAAAAAGCTAGCTGGAGAAGCAGCAAAAACTTTTTTCCCGCAGGAAGCCAATCCTGCGCTAATCGAAACAAGATTTTGTTCTGCGATACCGACCTCAATAAACTGCTCCGGTCTTTCCTTTGAAAAAGGCGCCAAAGAGCCGGATCCCTTAGAATCACTACATAAAACAACAATATCTTTATCCGTTTCAGATGCTTTTAACAGCACATTGCATATGACTTGTTTATTGGCAATTTTATTCATAGTCCGCTCTCCTTTGATCCAGTTCTTTTATTGCTTGTGCATATTCTTCATCTGTTGGAACCCGATGATGCCAACCTGCCTGATTTTCCATAAACGAAACGCCGCAGCCTTTCGTCGTATTGGCAATAATTACAGTCGGTTTTCCTTTTGTAGATTTTGCTAATTCCACCGCATGATCAATCGCATCCATATCATTACCGGCAATCGAAAGCACATTCCAGCCAAAAGCTGCCCATCTTTCTTCCTGGCGATCCTGCGTCATCACTTCTTCTGTCGTCCCCGAAATCTGCAAACGATTACGATCCACAAAAGCCGTCAAATGATCTAATTTATAATGACCGCCTGCCATAATCGCTTCCCAAACAGAGCCTTCAGCCATTTCCCCATCGCCCATAACAGCATAAACACGATAGGCTCTCTTATCCATTCGTCCGGCCAGCGCCATACCAACCGCTACCGAAAGCCCATGTCCCAAAGAACCTGTATTCATTTCTATACCGTTGATTTTATTATTTGGATGCCCAATATAAGTGGAACCAAACTGCGAATAGGTCAACAAATCTTCTTTCGGAAAATAGCCACGATCTGCAAGAATACAGTACAACGATTCTACCGAATGCCCTTTACTCAGCACAAAACGATCACGATCAGGGTCTTGCACTCGATCAGGGCTTAAATTCAATTGTTTATAATACAAATTTACTAAGATATCCGTTACACTCATGTCTCCGCCAATATGACCTGTTTTCGCCCTATGGATCAAGGTTACAATATCTTTTCTGATATCACATGCTTTTACTTTCAAATTCATATCATTCACCTCTCAAATATGCTTTCACATCTTCCTCTATTGGATCATATAAGTCCGGTTGAATCCCTATATATTTACATGCTTCATATAAGATCGGCACCACATTTTTATGGATACCAACGCAATGATGGATATACGGCCCAGTGACATTTTTTTCTTCCAACCGTTTGATATTCTCAACTTCAATCCACAAATACGTTCCCATACATTTTGGTCCGTCGACACCTTTTGCATTGCCCAAAAGCATCGAATATTCCCCATTATCTCCGTCAAATCTACATAACGTAAGTTCCCCATGTCTAGCCTCAGCTGTAATGCTGCCCGGATGCTCAAAGGCTAAAGGATATGTAAGTTTCGCTTTCTCTTTTGCCAGAGAAATTGGCCACGGTCCGCAATGCTGCAACAATTCACCATTTTCAATATCCGGATGACGAATCGTCCAATCGGCAAAAAAGGATCTCGTCTCATGCATGCCGGCAGCCTCCACGAGTAACGCTGTAATCGCACCATGAATGTCTGTTTCACAAACAACAGGAATGCCTTCCTCATTGATTAATGCATTGGCAGCACAAGGCATAATGCCAATTTCTTGTTGCAATGCATTCCAGCATTGAATTGCTGCCGCATTACAGCCATATTGATCAATTAGATTCCGCATTGCAACCTTCAGCTCGGCAACTTTCTCTACTTCATCTGCTTTGATACAAATTTCCATATGCGTTTTCATATACGCTACAGTTTCAGCAACTTTTTTCTGATCATTTTTTCTGACGTCTTCCATCGCCGCCGTCAACTCAACTAAAGGAATCGGTGAAAGCTGGATATTGAATTTCTCCAACAATTCTCCCTCATTACACATCGTCGACCAAAAATCAAAAGGTCTTGTAGAAATCTGTAAAATACGCGTATTCCTAAAAGTTTTTACTACATTGCACACCGCCAAGAAATCTCTGATGCCTCTCTCAAACACCGGATCTTCCAAACGACAATTCGTTAAATAGGTAAACATTACTCTAAACCTGCGCAATACCTTACCTGTCGCAAAAAGACCACATTGGCTGTCTCTAAGCCTCACGCCATTCTCATCAGGTCTTTCATCCAAAGGCCCCCACAATAAAACAGGAACATTAAGCTCCTTTGCTAATCTCGCACATTCATACTCTGTACCAAAGTTACAATGCGGCAAAAATAGTCCATCTATTTCTTGTTTTCTGAATTTTTCGCTTATTTTAATTCGGTCGGCATCATCGTACAATAATCCCTCTTCGTTTATATCGGAAATATCAACAAACTCAATGCCCAATTCCTCGAGTCTTTTTGCCGTCAAATTCCGATAACGAATTGCATCCGGAGCACTAAATATCGATCGTCTGGTAGGCGCAAAACCCAATTTAATCTTTCCCATATCCATCTCTCCAAAATTTAATTTTAATTTAAAACATGTTTTAAAATTTAATTAAATATTATCATCGTATTTTTAAATTGTCAATTTAATTTTAATTAAATCATAAATAAAAAATATGAGCTTCACCTCGCAATGACTATGCAAGATAAAGCTCATATTTTATCAAATAACAGCTATTTAATTTTAAAACCCGACAAAATAAAACATTCGTAACGATTTAGAAATACCCAAATCCACTCCACTTATAAACAAACACGAAGATAGGTTGCCGGTTGGTGAAAAGCGCTCAAATGCTAGGCGCAGCAGGGGGTTGCGAAGGAGTCGTACTTCCGTACGTCGACGAGCAGCACCTTGCTGCAACAACGCAGATGAGTGCTTATCACCGACCCGCAGCCTATCTGTCCATATATTTACAAGTGTGATATCTTTTTCACACTATCACGTACCATCAAAGTCGTCCCGATAGAAATCTTTCTAAAAGCTTCATCCATGTCCACATGATCAATCCGATGAATGATATGTTGCACAGCCGCATAGCCCAATGATCTCGTCGATACACGAACCGATGTCAATGCCGGTTCAAAAAAAAGACACATTGGTATATCATCAAATCCGATCAACGATACATCATCCGGCACCCGTATACCATTCTGTTTAAACGCCTTTAATGCACCCAACGCTAGCAAATCATTGTCTGCAATTAATGCTGTAGGCAACTTCACATTGTTTTTTAACAAAATCTCCATATCATTCAGTGCACCATCCAGTGTGGGTTCCACGAAAAAGACATAGTCTTTATGATAATTTAGATCCAACTTTTTCAACGCATAGCGATAGCCCCAAAAACGCTGATCAAAATTTTTAATTGAAAACGAACTTTTTAAATAGCCAATCTCACGATGTCCTTGTGCATGGAGATGTTTGACTGCCTGCCAGATCCCCTCCGCATTATGGATCGTAACACGGTCAACCGCGCAATCCAATAAATCTCCATCCAATAAAAGGATTGGGATATCTACCTCTGAAAAAGACTGCAGATCTTCCTCGGTCATTTCCGTCCCCAAAATGATAATACCTTCCGGCTGGGCAGCCAATACCGGCTTAAGAATCGTATCCAGTTGATCTTTTCCATTACAATAAGTTAGCGCAATTGTATAATCAAAAGCACGCGCTGCCGTCTCAACAGACTCTATTAACTCCGCAAAAAATTGTGTATCCGCGATGATCTTTCCATACCGTTTATAAACGAGAAAATTGAGCACACCTCTATTTTTATGCACCTTATTGACTGCAGTACCTGTATAATTTAACTTCTGTACCAGATCCATGACCTTTTGCTTCGTTTGGGGATTGACACCTGGTCGATTATTTAACGCCAATGAAACCGTCGCAGAAGAAATACCGAGCTGCTCAGCTATATCTTTTATTGTAACATCCGCCATCCAATACACCTCCACAACTATTTTTGTCTTAAATCTATAAAAGTAGTCAGTACTTGCGCTTTGAAAACAAGCCCTGATTTTTGTGTTAAATCTCTATAAATAGAAATAAATAAAGACTTTGAAAACGCTTCCAAAGTCCCAGACTGTCGACAAAACAAAACATTTATATCGATAAAGTAGAAAACATCTACTCCGTTCAACTGATAAACGATTCAACTACAATACTTAACCTATATACATTTTAATACTATCATAAAAAAAAATAAAATCAATCAAAATACGAAAGCATTTGACTCTTATCCTATAAACAAAGCCTCCCCTAAAAGCAGTTCGATTCAACGATCTTTTTAAGGGGAGTGCTGTAAAATTACCTATTGAATTCTTCATTTAACAAACAATACTCAAACAATACTCAAACAACGAAAGCCACACCTGCACGTAAAATAATATTAGGATACGGCGTAAATTCCCCTGTACGAATAGCGAACTTCACCTTTGCAGATCTTTCTTTCAATTCAATATGCTCAATGAATTCGTGTTTTATATTCGGCATTTTATCATTTATGTACGCTAAAAGCGGTTTATTTTTTTCCTTTATTTCTTCTGCTACTGTATAAAATTCTATTACGGCTTCTTCTAGAACTGCATCTAAAGTTTGTTTAAATGTCGGCACCCCGCCACACAAAGCCAGGTCAACTACCGGTACACCCTTTGGTACGGGCATCCCACCATCTCCAATCATGAAAATATCATTATGGCCAAGAGCAGCGATATACCCTGCCAATTGGGCATTTAGAATTCCAGATTTTTTCATAAAAACACCCCATTCTTTATGCTTTTTGCGTTTAACACCTTACCAACCACAGTAACGCACTTATCTTAACCTTATTGCAGAACTGGAATTACGATATACAACAATATCTAGATAATTGCATCCAATATACACTCGCAAGCAAAAATGACATCAAAGGCACGTACGCAATATTTGATATTTTTAATTTTATGTAATATATAAAAATTTTTAAATTTTGCTTACATTTATTATAATATTACATTTTAATTTTTTCAAGTTATTTTTAATTAAATTTTAAATTATTTTAATTAAATCATGGTGATTCGTAATTAAAGCATACTTGTAGAAATGTTTTCATTCTTAATCGAGTTATTTGCTTTTAAAGAACTTTTCCCGTATCTTTTCCGGATCGGCCGCTGCTAAATCGTCGACAACCTCGATCACGCCTTTCAATGAGCGATCCTGATAAATCAAAAAAGTACCTGAGGTCGGTTGATTGAAATCAAATGCATAGTTTTTCCGTGTGAACATAAACTTCTTCACAACCTGCTTCTGCTGATAATCTACAATCTCCCACGTTCCTTCTTCACGATCAAACGCATTCAAATCAAATAGTACCCGTGTTGCTTTTGCTTTTTCAACAACCACAATAAGCGGCTCAAACTCCGCCCCTTTGCCTGTAAAAGTCACACTTGCTGCCTGATCTATCACAGTGGCTTTTTTAACAATTCGCTCTGTTGGCTCTTGATTGATATCCTCATTGTAAATACTCGCTGTTTTTTCAGTGCTACAGCACGAACTATTTGCACCACCGCCACCACAGCAGCCACTGCTTTGTGGGATATTTATATTTTCTTTTGAAACATCGACCGCATTTACATCATCTACAACTCTGATAAGCCCCTTGATCATGCCCATCCAACAGCTAAAATTTAAATCTTGATCCTGCGGTGTAAATTCTATTACATTTTCACCAGCTGTTAATTTCCGTTTAAGATTCAGTGCAGGAAGTATAATTTGATTATTACAAGAGTTAATTTGTTCACCATTGATGATCCATTTCACTGGCACACCTTTTTGTACATATAATACGTTCGGCGTATACCCTCGATTGTCAGCGGTCATTTTTATGACTTGATACCCTTCTTGCATTTCGGCTTTCACAACCATGCCTGCCTTGACATCGCTGCTTCCCAGTCTGTTAAATAAAGACACATCAACACCCGCTAAAGCCAGCCCACGATTTGTCATGATCAATCCCAAGACGATCACAAATACACCGCTGAACTTCATCAATCGTTTGGTCGCACCTTGCGCAAGCCAACCAGAAACAGCACCAAAAGAAAGCATCAACGGCAAAGTTCCCAGAGCAAAAATCAACATTGCGATTGCACCATTGAAGGCACTTCCTGATGCTAAGGCATACAATTGCATGGTCTGCAGCGGACCGCACGGCATCAAACCATTGATCACACCCACCAGAAAAGGCGTATCAGCCCGTTTGAGCAGACGACTGCGCAACGGAACAGCAGGCAACTTGATATATTTTCTAAATACATTCACCCCTGCGATATTCATCCCCATACACACCATAAACAGCCCAGCGATCACGGCCATTGCCGCCATGAACTCAATCGATACGGACAAAGCCGAACCAATCGCCCCAACAATACCGCCCAATACCGTATATCCCAACACACGTCCGGCATTGTATGCACTTGCAGCAAAAAAAGTCCCCTTTTTCGTCGTATCCTCCTTCACACTTTGTGAAAGCATAATACCGCCGCACATCCCCACGCAATGTAACGAAGTAAAGAGCCCAATCAAGAACAACGTTATGTAAGTTACACTTCCCTGCAACTTTGAACTCATATCAAAACTGCCCGTGTACTCTCCTAAAAACAAAACAGCAAAAAAAACACCCGCTATACCTAACATCTTCAAAGCCGAAAAAAATTTATTCTGCTTGCTGCCAATGGTATATCCAGCTGCTTCAATTGCCTGTATAAGATCTTCTTGACGACATTCCTGCGTATTATAAGTTACACAAACCTGATTCTCGCAAAAATTGGCCGACGCTTCTAAAACTCCCGGAACTGCAAGCAAAGCCTTTTCAATTCGAGTCTCACAAGAATGACAAGTCATCCCATCAACGTCTATAATCTGTCTCTTCTCACGAATGATAATCACTCCCCGCCCATCTATATTTTTAACAAAATATATCAAATAGTATAGCAGGCAAATGTGAAGAACTCATGAATTTTGGATAATTCTGAGATTTTAATTCATCATCATAATAAAAACATGAATAAACAATCTATTTCAAATTTAATTGCATCAACATTTTGCCCCATTTTGCAAATTCATCAAGTACAGGCAGTAGCTGTTTCCCACTCTCCGTTAAGGAATATTCCACACGCGGCGGTATTTCATTATACTGCGCTCGATGCACCAAACCATTCTCCTCAAGTTCTTTAAGCGAGCTTGTCAACATCATATTGGTAATTCCTATAATGCTTCTTTTTAATTCGTTGTATCTCAGTGTCCCATTTTGACAAAGCACCCAAATAATTGGTAATTTCCATTTTCCTTCTATAATTTTCAATGCAAATCCTACAGGGCATATATCATCGTTTATCGAAAAAGTAATTGTATTTTTCATGCAAACATCTCCTATTACTCACAAAAAACTTACTTAGAAACAATAATCTGCATACTTGCTGTATTATTTCTAACAATTATAATTATACTGTAACAAATACAATAATTCTATATTGGAGGTTATACCATGCATGAAGTTTTTAAATTTCTTCAAGATTGCGGAATTTTCTTTGTTGCTACCGTAGATGAAACTGAACCAAAAGTCCGTCCATTTAGCTTTGTAATGGAATATCAAGGAAAACTCTGTTTCGGTACAAGCAATCAAAAACCTTTTTATCGTCAACTGATGGCGAATCCAAACATTGAAATCTGCGCATCACAAGGTGGAAAATGGTTACGATTAAGCGGTCAAGCAGTATTTTGCACTACGAGAGAAGCAAAAGCAGAGGCGTTAGAAGTTATGCCAATGTTAAAGCAAATGTATTCTGTAGATGATAATCTATGTGAAATTTTTTATATTGACAACGCCGTTGCAAACTTTTCTTCAATGAGCGGTGAAAGCAAAACGATTCATCTTTCATAAAATCAGTTGTCTACCAATTCATTTAAAGCACATAAAACAGAACAAGAAACTAAATCCTATAGTTAAAAACAGCAGCTTATCCGTCTGATAAGCTGCTGTCTGATTGTAGACAAATAAATGTATTTATACCAGCAACCAACAACCTATCTTCGTATCACTTATAAACTAGTACAAAGATAGGTTGCCGGTTGGTGAGAAGTACTCAGATGCTAGGCACAGTAAGAGGTTGTGAAGGAGTCGTACTTCTGTACTAGGGCGAGCAGCATCTTGCTGTAACGACGCAGATGAGTGCTTATCACCGACCCGCTGCCTATCTGTCCATAGTTTGTCTACACGCTGGCTGCTGCTTTTCTGATACAAGTTCATTCTTTTTCCTTCCTATTGGCATCCACATCCAAAAGTTCCGTCTGCCTTTCCAAGGTACGCAATGAACGAATATACAAGCTTACTCCAATCCCAATAACCACCAATAACAGTCTTATATAAAAATTAGACACCAAAATCATCGATATAAAAAGCGAAACCCACATAGACCCCACTGCCACCAATTTCGTCTTCCGATCCATCGCTCTATAGGTTTCATATTGATAAATATATTGACCAAATGTCTTATGGTGAATCAACCAACTATGCAGCCGTTTGGAACTACGCGTAAAAAAATACGCAGCCAGCAACAAAAATGGCGTTGTCGGCAACAACGGAAGAAAAATACCGAAAATTCCTAGCAAGATTGATAAACAGCCACATACAATGAAGATATATTTCTTTATAGTTTGTCCGGTTTGCATAAGAAAAGAACCTCACGATTTAAATAAATACTTGAAATTCATTTATCGTAAGGAATTCGTATTAAAAACACTTACGACAACAAAATAAACTTCTACTCTTAACTATAGTCGATAATAATTATCATTGTCAATTCGCTAATTGATGATTCTTTATTATTTTTATATCTTTTGAACAAATTTCCGTATGAGTTAACCCTTATCGTTATTGACAAAGACATCTAACTTATCAACCCCATTGTAAAATGAAGTGCCCCCTATAGACAGGGGGCTAGCGTGCTAAATATTATTTTAAAGATTAAGATTGATTTATTGCTTTACTAGCGCTTTGCATCGTTACCGACTAACATGCCGATCCAAAAAATTCGCAAGCTGAGACTTTAAAACACCGACACTGTAAACAGCATTTAGACGAGCGTCTCCCAGACGGAAAGAAGGTACAGAATCCAATGCATTTTCTCTCCATGCATATTGGTTCAGTTCCAGCTGTTTTTTCTTGTAGGTTTCCGAAATTATGGCCTGGCGGAATGCATCTATATTTCCCCCAGCATCCGCGGCACAATCGCAAAGTACTTCCAGATTTTCAATGTCCATCCCTTTGGAAAAGACAGCAGCGAAAACTGCAGCATTGTAGCGCATAATATCCGCCCCTTGCTCTTCCAGACATAACAGCCCTTGGATAGCCATATCACTGTAATTACCCGAAGAAAACGGACGGTTTATAGGCAACAATCCCGCCTGATCGATTCTAGGCTTCAACTCTGTTAGCCATTTGGGGGCGCCTTCCCAAGCAGTTGCTCTAAGTTCAGGTCGAGGTCGGACTTCACATGGCCGCCAAATTACCGATAGTCTTGGGTAATCAGGCAGAATTTCTTTAAATTCATGAAAAGTCAGATAGCAATAGGGACATAGGTAGTCAAAAAACATTTCCAATTTCATGTTTAAATTCCTCCTATTTTTAAGATATGCAAAAATCCGCTTAGAAGATTTACTTTTGAGTTTTAATTACCAACCTACATAAAGGTTGGTAATATCGTATAACTCTTAATATATCTGCGTTGTGTTTATTATACCATATCAGTTTCTTTTATGTAAAAAACTCGTTCCACCGATTCATGGAACGAGTGCTTTTTTTAGCCTCAGGATAAGAAATATTACGCCTAAGATGTTCTTTTGTTCCTGCTCATATCATTGCCTTTGCGTCATTGTGTTACAGAGGGTAAATTATTTAAATTATTCCCTTCATTTTCATCCGGCAGAGATTTTAGATACTCAGTCCCATTTCTTACAGCAACGCCGACTCCCTGAATACCTCCCTGTTTAGCTAATTGGACCCCTTCATCTTTGCTTAAGACACGCCCATCCGACAATTGATAGCCAGTCACTAGCCCGTCTTCCTTTACCAGCGCTACAATCTGCTTAGCATCCGCATTAGGCTGCGGTATATCCTGCAATGCCATCATCGGCAGCTTTGAGAAGTCATTTTTTATATCTACCATAAACATCAACCTCCAATTCTAACTCAATAATGAAAACCGTTCAAAAATAGTTTCCCAACAAAAAAGGATTCTATCCTCTCCGTATTCAATTTTGAAGATTGACTTGTTCGTTTACCAGTGATACTTCTCACCCCGATTAATCTTAAATGCTCTATAGACTTGTTCCACCAACAAAAGTCTCACCATCTGATGCGTAAACGTCATCTTAGAGAAAGACAATTTCTCTTTGGCAGCTTTGCGAACTTCTGCGGAAAGGCCAAAAGCACCACCGATAAGAAAGGTGATATGACTTTGTCCCTGGAGACCTAGACCGGCAATGTTGTCGGCTAAATCTTCTGAGGAAATGTTTTTACCGTAAACATCGAGTACAATGAGATGGCTCCCTTCTGGTACGGCTTTTAAAAGACGCTCACCTTCTTTGATGAGCGTCTTTTGTTTTTCAGCTTCCGATGGATTCTCTGGCATTTTTTCTTCATCAATTTCAATAATATTCAATTTGGCAAACGGTGTTAAGCGTTTTAAAAACTCTTGAATTCCCGCAGTCAAATATTTTTCTTTAATTTTACCTACAGCTACAATTGTAATTTTCATTATTCGTTTGCTGGCATCTCCTCTAAATTTACATCTACGGTTGTTTTACTGCCATCACGATTTATTTCTACCTGAACCGTTTTGCCAACCTCATAATTGGCAATGATGGTACGCAAATCTACAACACTATTCGTTGCTTCACCATTGATTTGTAAAATAATATCGCCCTTTTTGATCCCAGCTTTAGCCGCTGGACCACCTTTGCTGACATTGGCAATATAAACACCCGCATCAATATTTAACTGATAGCCTTGTCTTGCCGCTGTTTCTTTATCAAATGCACCAACTCCTAAATAAGGACGAACCACTCTTCCTTGTTCAATAATTGCCTGAACAATCGGACGAACTGTATTCGACGGAATTGCAAGACCAATCCCCTCTACACCTTGTACAGCAATTTTTGCACTGTTAATGCCAATCACCATACCATCCGCATTCACCAAAGCCCCACCCGAATTACCTGGATTGATTGCCGCATCGGTCTGAATTAATTTAAACCGCCGTTCACCAATTTCGATAGAACGATTCAGGGCACTAATGACGCCCGTCGTTACACTTCCTTTAAATTCAAGTCCCAATGGGTTACCGATTGCAATTGCCGGCTCACCAACCAGAATTTCATCAGAATTACCAAGTGTCGCGAACGGTAAATCCTTTCCATCTACTTTTACAACTGCCAAATCGGTTGCCGGATCAGAACCAAGAACTTTCCCATTTAAAGTTCTGCCATCAGAAAGCGATACCACAATTTCTTCTGCACCTTGAATTACATGATTATTTGTTACAATATATCCATTGGCATCAATAATAACGCCCGAACCGGAGCCCTGCTCAACCGTTACTTTATTATTGAACCAATCCCTTGCTGTCGCTTTATTGGTGATTCCGACAACAGCAGGACCAACGGCTTGCGCAACTCTCACAACGGGTGTATTTCTTGCATCTGAAATATTCGTGCTCGTCGGAACTTGTAGATTTGGCTGTGCTTGCACTTTTGATTTAACATCTTCTCCGGCAAAATTTGTACAGCCAGAAAACAATACCCCACCAACAATTCCAACAAATACAACTACAAATAGATATGGCGTTAATTTTTTATAATACTTTTCCATAATAAACTAACCTCCTAATATTCCGCTTTCTAATATTTTAATTTGTAGAATAACCCAAACCATCCTTGCTATAGACTTACAACCTCATTTTGGCTTGCCAAGCGAATATCTAGCGCTTCTCCTTGCGCACTGATAATCTTTTGCACTGTTTCCCATGCAATATTCGGTCGATTATTTTCTTCACTAAGATGTGCTAAAAAAACCTTCATATGCTTTTGTTTCTTCATTCTAACCAAAGCCCACGCTGCATCTGCATTCGACAAATGCCCTCGATTACTCAAAATCCGCTGCTTTAAGTAACTCGGATAAGCACCATTTCTGAGGAGCTCAACATCATGGTTCGCCTCAAGAATCAAGATATCAGAATGATCCAGCGCTTTCTGCACACTGCTGGTGACAAACCCCAAATCCGTTGCAAACGTGCATTTTATATCTTTACCGAAAATATTAAACCCAATTGGATCTGCCGCATCATGCGGGATATTGAAGCATTCAATTTTCAATTCGCCTATGCCTATTTTATCGCCAATTGCATTGCAGCATGCATCGGAAAGCAAACTCCGGCAATACATCGACTGAAACGTATCCGCACGTGTATAGATGGGTAATTGATACTTCTTCGTCAATGTCGGCAAACCACTGATATGATCCCTATGTTCGTGCGTAATTAATATGCCGTTTAATTCTTCAATTGCGACGCCAATACTCGCTAAACTCGTTTTTATCCTTCGTGCACTAATTCCTGCATCAACCAATATTTTTGTATCGCCAATTTGTATATACGTGGAATTTCCCTTGCTGCCACTTGCTAAAACATGCACTTGCATCACTTATAGATCTCCATTCATCTTTGCAACTTCTTTTGCAACATCGTCTTGAATCGTTTTCGGTAAAGCTTGAAGTAAAATTTGCTGAATTTCAAGAAGACGTTTTTGTATCCTCGCCTCAAACCGTAAAGTAAAAATCGGCTCAGTAACCGAAGAACGTATCATCCCCCAGCCATCTTCAAATTCTAAGCGAACACCATCAATGCGATTCACTTTATAAGCAGATAAATGATCCGCCACAGCCGTAAGCACACTTTCTTTATCATTTGGCAAATATCTTACACGTGCTTCACTCGTTAAAATATAATTTGGTATAGCATCAATCAATGTAGATAACTTTCCATTTCTCTCTATGTATTCACACATCTTTAAACCGGCAAACATCCCATCGTCGTAACCCAGTTCGCAAAAAAAGAAATGCCCGCTGATTTCACCAGCAAATAAAGCGTCCTCATCGATAAACTTACGCTTGCAAAACGTATGTCCGGCTCTCGCCATAATCGGCTGACCACCAGCCTTTGTAATTTGTTCTGGCACAACCATGGAACATTTTGCATCGTAAATAATCGTACCCGGTTTATTCTCAAGATAATTTCGTGACAATAAAACCAAAATATCATCATTATCGACCGCACGACCATTTTCATCCACAAATCCAGCACGATCCCCATCTCCGTCAAAACCAATTCCCAAATCCGCTCCAACTTCTTTTACCTTGGCTCCAAGTTTTTGCAGATTCTGCGGATACGCAGGATTCGGCGGACGATTCGGGAAAGTTCCATCCGTTTCACAAAAAAGTTCTACTACTTCATAACCACAAGCGCGATATAACGCCGGTGCAAAATCCGACACTGCACCATTTCCCGCATCGATCACAACCTTTAATTTACCTCGCTTGGCTTTATTCGCTGTATATTTGATATAATCTTCGCAAATATTACGTTCTGTTACTGAACCTTTTGCTCTAATCTGTATATTTTGTTCTACGAGATCTGCAATTTCCTGAATATCCTCCTCGCGAACCGGCATATTCCCCAGCACGAGTTTAAACCCATTATATTCCGGTGGATTATGAGAAGCAGTAACCATAATTCCGCCCTCAGCACCACTTACTTTCAGAGCATAATAAAACATTGGAGTTGCTACATTGCCAATATCTACTACATCACAGCCTGATAATACAAGCTCATCACATAGAATCGTTTTCAGCCGCTTCGTTGATAGACGAAAATCGCCTCCAACAACGACTTTTTTTCTCGTTAATTTTGCACCGATTGCTTTTGCAATCCCTTGTACAATTTCATCTGTCAATTCAGTTTCAGCCACACCTCTAATATCACATGCTTTAAATAAGCTCATTTTAATCTCCTCTTAACATTAAAATATCAATCTTTATTTTACCTTTGAAAGAAAAACAATACAAGTATTTATATTAATGTAACCATTTTTCTTTATCTTCATAAAATATAGTAAAGTAAAACCCGCAAGGATGTGTTGCTATGCACCCTCAACTACACTTAAAAAGACTTAGTGTTGTTTTTAATAAAAGGAGGTTTATGATGGCCAGTATAGAAAAAATAGGGAAAAACATCATGCACGAAATAGCAGACGGTAAAGTTTCTCTGCAAGAAGCCTTTCGCATCTATCAACGAAACCAAGACATCATCATTGCACAGAATAAACATATCATCGACACCTTAGAAGCAATTAATCAAAA